>NZ_JBKJFM010000016.1:0-56728 GCF_046614825.1 Streptomyces nanhaiensis | reverse complement strand
GACCGTGCCCGGCAGGGGCTGCGCCGTGCCCGCGGTGGCGGTCCTGGCCCCCGCGAGGGCCCCGGGCACCGGGCGGTCGGGCAGCAGGGCGCGCGGCAGGACGGCGACCGCGGCGATGCCGCCCTGCTTCTGCTCGCGCAGCTGCACCCGCACCCCGTGCCGCGCGGCGAGCCGGGCCACCACGTACAGGCCCATGCCCAGCGCGTCGTCGTCCTCGGGGACGCCGGAGGCGCCCTCGGCCAGCTTGGCGTTCAGCTCGGCGAGCCGCTCGGTGGAGGAGCCGATGCCCTCGTCCTGGACGGAGAGCATGATCTCGCCGCTCTCCAGCATCCAGCCCGACAGCCGCACCTCGGCGTCCGGCGGCGAGAAGGCGGTGGCGTTGTCCACCAGTTCGGCGATCAGGTGGCTGATGTCGTCGGCGGCGGAGCCGGACACCTGGGCATGCGGCGGCAGCGTGGCGATCTCCACCCGCTCGTAGCGCTCGATCTCGCTGATCGCGGCGCGCAGCACGTCCAGCAGCGGCACCGGCTCCAGGTGGCCGGTGGTGTGCTCGGAGCCCGCCAGGAGGAGCAGGTTCTCGCTGTGGCGGCGCATCCGGGTGGCGAGGTGGTCGAGTTTGAAGAGCGCCGCGAGCCGCTCCGGCTCCTTCTCCTCGTGCTCCATGGACTCGATCAGGGCGAGCTGCCGCTCCACCAGCCCCAGCGTCCGCAGCCCCAGGTGGACGAACGTGCCGTGGGAGGCGCCCTGCCGGCGCTCCGGGCGCTCGCCCTCGGCGCTCCGCGCGCCGGCCTCGGCCCCGCTCCCGGCGGCCCCGGCGGCCTTCGCGGACTCGTGGTCGCGCAGCAGCCGTTCGTGCTCGGCGGTCAGCGCGGCCAGCTGCTCCCGCGCGGCGGCCAGTTCGGCGGCCAGCCCGGTGGTTCCGGCGGTTGCTTCCTCGCGTCCGGGACCGGCGGACGGCGCTCCGGCGGCGGGCTCCGCGGAGCCCGCCCCACGCGCGGAACCGGCCGCGGCCTCGGCCCGGACGGCGCGCTCGTGCAGTTCGGCCGCGGTGTCCCGCAGGCGGTTGACGGCGCGTACGACGTCTGCGAACTCGTCGTTGCGGCCGGTGTACACCACCGGCTCCTCGCCCACCGGATCGGCGGCCACCCGCTCGCCGCCGCGCCGCAGGACCGCCAGCGGACGGGCCATCGAGCGGGCGGTCTGCACGCTGATGCCGACGGCGAGCAGCAGGCAGATCCCGAGCAGGGCGGCATGCAGCTCCAGCGCGGTGACGTCGTCGTCGCGCAGCCCCTCCAGCCTCTTCACCTCGGCGGCCGCCAGCGAGGACTCCATGCTGCGCATGCGGTCCACCCGGGCGGTCAGCGCGGACTCCACGCGGTCGGGGTTCAGGGCGCGGTCCTGGTAGTCCAGCCGCGGCTGGTCGGTGAGGCGGGCCAGATAGCGCTCGGCCAGCGTCACGTCGGTGCCGGTGACGGTCCTTGCGTACGCGTCCCGGGTGGAGGCGAGCGCGGTCTGGTCGAAGTCGGCGAGGGCGGCCTGCTCGCGCAGGTGCGCCTGCTGGGCGGCGGCGGTCAGACGCGGCTGCTCGCCCTCGCCGGCGAGCGCGGCCAGCAGCAGCCCGCGGGCGGCGGAGGCCTGCTCGACGGCGCGCCCGAGGCCGGGGAGCGCGTCGGCCGTCGCGTTCTCGGCGCGTGCGGGCAGGGCGCGGGTGGTGGCGGCGGTGATGCCGCCGAGGGACTGGATGAGCTGGGTGTACGCCTCGTACGCATCGGCGGCGCCGCCCTCCCCGGCCACGGCCCGCTGGCGGGTGTCGGGGAAGGCGTCGAGCAGCCGCCGTATGTCGGCGGGGGCGTCGGCGCTCAGCTCCCGGATGCCGCGGTCCACCCGGGCGCGCTCCCGTTCGGAGATCCCCTCGCCGTCCCGGCCGGTGCGGCCGGCGGCGATGTAGCGGACGACGGCGTCGCGCTCGTCGGCCAGGGCGTGGGAGAGCGAGACCGCGCGGCGGCCCAGGTCGGCGCGGTCGACCAGCCGCTGGGAGTCGGTCAGATCGCGCGAGGCGGTGGCCACCGAGGGCGCGCCCGCGGCGAGTACGGCGGCGGCGCACAGGACGACGGAGACGAGGAGTCTGTTGCGCACCCGCGCCCTGCGCCCTGCGGGGGGCTGTGCGGAGGCTGTGCCGTCCTGGCGGTCCTGCCGGCTGCTCCGGTGTCGCTTCTTCCCCACCCGTGCTCGCAATCTCGTTCCGCCGTCCCGGACGGATCCGGGACGCGACAGTCCAGTGTGTGCGGCAAGGGACCGTATCCCGTCCGTTCACAGTTGCCCGCGGCGGCCGACGTTTCCATCGGCGCGGCGGATGCGGAGGCGGTCCCCCTGCCAGGCCACCCGAAGGAGTGAACATCACGGGGGAGTTGCCGAACAACTCCGATGCCGCGGCCAGTTCGGCCACACACCGGCCGGGGGTTGGAAATCCGCCCGGCCTTTTGGCAATATTCGCGCCCACCGTTTCACGGACACCACGATTCCGGTAGAACTCCGGCGAAGAACCGCAGGTCGCGGCACTGGTTCAGACCTGTCCCGCGCTCCCCCGTCCCCTGCCGGGCCCGCTCCGGCACACTGGCGCGCATGCGGATCGAGATGGCGAGCGAGCCAGGGAGCCCCCAGGTCCCCAACGAGGACTACGCGTCGGTAGCCCTACCTGCGGCGGGAAGGGGCGGGGCGCTGGTGGTGCTGGACGGCGTGACTCCGCCGCCGGAGGACACCGGGTGCGCGCACGACGTGCCGTGGTACGTGGCCCGCCTGGGCGGAGCGCTGCTCGAACTGTCCGGTTCGCGGCGGGATATGACGCTCAGGGAGTGCCTCGCCTCCGCCATCGGCCGGACCGCCTCCTCGCACGGCCCGGGGTGTGACCTTTCTCACTCCCGCACCCCGCAGGCGACGGTGGTGCTGGCCCGCTGGGACGAGTCGGCCGTCGAGCACCTGGTGCTCTCCGACTCGGCGCTGCTGCTGGAGGGCGCGGACGGTTCGGTGACCCCCGTCCTCGACACCCGGCTGGACGGGCTGCGGCCCGCCGCGCGGGCGCTGCCCCCGGCCGGGCGGGCCGCGTACCTGGAGTCCCTGCGCAACGCGGAGGGCGGCTTCTTCACCGCGGCGGCCGATCCGGCGGTGGCCGGGCGCGCGGTGGTGGGCTCGGCACCCCGCGAGCGGGTGCGCGCGCTGGCCGCGCTGAGCGACGGCGCCACGCGCTGGACGGAGACCTTCCGACTGGGCGACTGGACCGCGCTGATGGCGGTGCTCCGCAAGGAGGGGCCCCGGTCGCTGATCGGCCGGGTGCGCACCGCCGAGTCGGCCGACCGCGCCGGCGCGGCGTTCCCGCGCGGCAAGGCGCACGACGACGCGACGGCCGTGCTGGTGGAGTTGTAGACGGCCCCCGGGCGCCCCCGGTCCTGCCGGCCGGGGGCGCCCGTTGCGGGGGCGCCCGTTACGGGCCCGTCCGCTCAGACCGCGACCGGGAGGTCCGCCGCCGCGGGGGCCAGCGCCAGCTCCAGCACCTGGCGGACGTCCGAGACCGGGCGGACGTCCAGCTTCCGCAGCACCTCCTCGGGCACGTCGTCCAGGTCCGGCTCGTTCCGCTTCGGGATGACCACCGTGGTGATCCCGGCGCGGTGGGCGGCCAGCAGCTTCTGCTTCACCCCGCCGACCGGCAGGACGCGGCCGGTCAGCGAGACCTCGCCGGTCATCGCCACGTCCGGGCGGACCTGACGGCCCGACAGCAGCGAGGCCAGCGCGGTCGTCATGGTGACGCCCGCGCTCGGCCCGTCCTTGGGCACCGCGCCCGCCGGGACGTGGAGGTGGACGCCGCGGTCCTTCAGGTCGCCGACCGGCAGCTCCAGTTCGGCGCCCCGCGAGCGCAGGTAGGACAGGGCGATGTGCGCGGACTCCTTCATCACCTCGCCCAGCTGCCCGGTCAGGGTCAGGCCCGAGCCGCCCGTCTCCGGGTCGGCCAGCGACGCCTCGACGTACAGGACGTCCCCGCCCGCGCCGGTGACGGCCAGCCCGGTGGCCACGCCGGGGACGGCGGTGCGCCGCTCGGCCGGGTCCTGGGCGGACTCCGGGGTGTGGTGCGGGCGGCCGATCAGGGCGCGCAGGTCGTCCGCGCCGACCGTGAACGGCAGCTCGCGCTCGCCCAGTTCGTGCTGGGCCGCCACCTTGCGCAGCAGCCGCGCCACGGACCGCTCCAGGTCGCGCACCCCGGCCTCGCGGGTGTACTCGCCGGCCAGCCTGCGCAGCGCGTCCTCCTCCAGCACCACCTCGCCGGACTCCAGCCCGGCGCGCTCGCGCTGGCGGGGCACCAGGTGGTCGCGGGCGATGACGACCTTCTCGTCCTCGGTGTAGCCGTCCAGCCGGACCAGTTCCATGCGGTCCAGCAGGGGCTGCGGGATGGACTCCAGGACGTTGGCGGTGGCCAGGAACACCACGTCGGACAGGTCGAGTTCGACCTCCAGGTAGTGGTCGCGGAAGGTGTGGTTCTGCGCGGGGTCCAGCACCTCCAGCAGGGCTGCGGCCGGATCACCGCGGAAGTCGCTGCCGACCTTGTCGATCTCGTCGAGCAGCACGACCGGGTTCATCGAGCCGGCCTCCTTGACGGCCCGTACGATCCGGCCCGGCATCGCGCCGACGTAGGTGCGGCGGTGGCCTCGGATCTCGGCCTCGTCGCGCACCCCGCCGAGCGCGACGCGGACGAACTTCCGCCCCATCGCCCGGGCCACGGACTCGCCCAGGGAGGTCTTGCCGACGCCGGGCGGTCCGACCAGGGCCAGTACCGCGCCGCCCCGGCGTCCCCCCACCACGCCCAGGCCCCGTTCGGCCCGGCGCTTGCGGACGGCCAGGTACTCGGTGATGCGCTCCTTGACGTCCTCCAGGCCGGCGTGGTCGGCGTCCAGGACGGCGCGGGCGCCGGCGATGTCGTAGGCGTCCTCGGTCCGCTCGTTCCACGGCATCTCCAGGACGGTGTCCAGCCAGGTGCGGATCCAGCCGCTCTCGGGGCTCTGCTCGGAGGCTCGCTCCAGGCGTTCGGCCTCCTTCAGGGCGGCCTCGCGGACCTTCGGCGGCAGGTCGGCGGCCTCCACCCGGGCGCGGTGGTCGTCGCCCCCGTCGCCCGCCTGTCCGCTCAGTTCGGCCAGCTCCCTGCGGACGGCCTCCAGCTGGCGGCGGAGCAGGAACTCGCGCTGCTGCCTGTCCACGCCCTCCTGGACGTCCTTGGCGATGGCCTCGGCGACGTCCTGCTCGGCGAGGTGGTCGCGCAGCCAGGCGACGGCCAGCCTCAGCCGCTCCACCGGATCGGTGGTCTCCAGCAGCCTCACCCGCTGCTCGGAGCCCAGGAACGGGCTGTAGCCGGAGTTGTCGGCGAGCTGCCCGGGGTCGTCGATCTGCTGGACGCGGTCGACGACCTGCCAGGCGCCGCGTCTGCGCAGCCAGCTGGTGGCCAGCGCCTTGTACTCCCTGACGAGCTCGGCGACGGCGCCGGGCAGCGGATCGGGGACGCTCTCCTCGATCTCGGTGCCCTCCACCCACAGGGCGGCGCCCGGCCCGGTGGTGCCCGCGCCGATCCGCACCCGGCTCACGCCCCGGATCAGGGCTCCGGGGTCGCCGTCGGCGAGCCGGCCGACCTGCTCCACGCGGCCGAGCACCCCGATGCCCGCGTAGGAGCCGTCGATGCGCGGAACGAGCAGGACCCGCGGCTTCTCCCCCTTGCCGCCGGCCCCGCCGTCCCCCACGGCGGACTGGGCGGCCTCCACCGCGGCCCGCACCTCGGCGTCGGACAGGTCCAGGGGCACCACCATCCCCGGCAGTACCACCTCGTCGTCGAGCGGCAGCACGGGCAGGGTGAGCGTTGCGGGCGACAGAGCCATGATCTCTCCCTCGGCAGACAAGTTGAGCTGAAGCGACTCAATGCCTTTTCAATGCCCGGGAGGCGCGCGGTGTTCCCCTCCGTGTGTTCGCTGCGAGCGATCACCTCGCTTCACGCCCCGCCCGGCGCGCTCGGCCCGCCGGCGGCAGGATGGGGCGGCATGACGGCCGACAGGCAGCCCCCGTGTCCCCCGTACGAGACGACGGCCGGCCACGGGGCCGGCGCCCCCCTCGTCCTGGACCGCCGCGACGGCCCTCACGGCGAGGTCGTCCTGCGGCGGCACGGAGGGCTGCTGCAGATCATCGCCAACGGCTGCTTCCTGATGGACACCTCCGACGGCCGCTCCGAGCGCCTGCTGGTGCGGGCCGCGCTTCGGGAGCTGGACGCCGGCGGCGGCCGACCCTCGCCGTCCGTGCTGATCGGCGGGCTGGGCGTCGGCTTCTCGCTGGCCCAGGCGGCGGCCGAGCCGCGCTGGGGGCGGATCACCGTGGTCGAGCGGGAGGAGGCGGTGATCGGCTGGCACCGCGACGGCCCGCTCGGCGAGATCTCCTCCGGGGCGCTGGCCGACCCCCGGGTGCGGCTCGTCCGCGCCGACCTCCTGGCGCACCTGGCCGGCGGCGGGTCCGGAGGCCCGTCCGGCGGCCGGGAGCCGTACGACGCGCTGTGCCTGGACGTCGACAACGGCCCCGACTGGACGGTCACCGAGGACAACGGCTCGCTCTACACCCCCGCCGGGCTCGCCGCCTGCGCCCGGCGGCTCGCCCCCGGCGGGGTGCTGGCCGTGTGGTCCGCGCAGCCGTCCCGCACCTTCGGCGAGGCCCTCCGGAATGCCGGGTTCACACGGGTGCGCACCGAAGAGGTGCCCGTCGCCCGAGGCGTCCCGGACGTGGTCCACCTCGCCACCCGACCGGCGTAGCGCACCGCACACGCGCCGTTTACGCTCTAGCGAGAAACCGAGCGGTAGGGCGAGACGTATGGACCACAGGAACACCACGCAGTCCCACGGCGGCACCGCCGCGGCGGCCTCCCCCGGCGCGCAGCGCCGGATCCTGGTCGTGGAGGACGACCCGACCATCACCGAGGCGGTCGCCGCCCGGCTGCGCGCCGAGGGCTTCCAGGTCCGCACCGCCGGGGACGGCCCGGCGGCGGTGGAGGCGGCCGAGGTGTGGCAGCCCGACCTGCTGGTACTGGACGTGATGCTGCCGGGCTTCGACGGCCTGGAGGTCTGCCGCCGGGTGCAGGCTCAGCGGCCGGTGCCGGTGCTGATGCTCACCGCCCGGGACGACGAGACCGACATGCTGGTCGGCCTGGGGGTCGGCGCGGACGACTACATGACCAAGCCCTTCTCCATGCGGGAGCTGGTCGCGCGCGCCCACGTACTGCTGCGCCGGGTGGAGCGCGCCACGATCGCCGCCTCCTCGCCGCGCTCGGGCACGCTGCGGCTGGGCGAGCTGGAGATCGACAACGCCCAGCGCCGGGTGCGGGTCTCCGGCAGGGACGTCCACCTCACCCCCACCGAGTTCGACCTGCTGGTCTGCCTGGCCAACTCCCCCCGCGCGGTGCTCTCCCGCGAGCAGCTCCTGGCCGAGGTGTGGGACTGGGCCGACGCCTCGGGCACACGCACGGTCGACAGCCACATCAAGGCGCTGCGCCGGAAGATCGGCGCGGAGCGGATACGCACGGTCCACGGCGTCGGCTACGCGCTGGAGGCGCCCGCCCCGGCCCCCGACTGGACATGAGCAGAACGGGCGCGGGCCGCCGTCGGCGTTCCCTGTGGAGCCGGTTCTGGGAGGGCGTGCGCCCCGTGGACCCGTTCCGCTCGGTGAAGGCCGCGCTGGGCGCGCTGGTGATCGTCACGGTGGCCATCACCACCCTGCTGACCATCGTCGCGGTCCACTCGGCCATCGAGCTGCGGGTGATCGCCCTGCTCGCGGTGATCGCCTCGCTGGTGGTCACCCAGTTCGTGGCGCACGGGCTGGCCGCGCCGCTGGACGAGATGACGGACGCCGCCCGCTGGATGGCCCGCGGCGACTACAGCCGGCGCGTCCGCGTCGACCGCCGCGACGAGCTGGGCGAGCTGGCCGGGACGTTCAACCGCATGGCCGCCGACCTGGAGGCCGCCGACCGGCACCGCAAGGAGCTGGTGGCCAACGTCTCGCACGAGCTGCGCACCCCGATCGCGGCGCTGCGCGCGGTGCTGGAGAACGTGGTGGACGGGGTCTCCGAGGCCGATCCGGCGACGATGGACATCGCGCTGCGGCAGACCGAGCGCCTGGGCCGCCTGGTGGAGCACCTGCTGGACCTGTCCAGGCTCGACAACGGCGTGGTGCCGCTGCACTCCCGCCGCTTCGAGGTGTGGCCCTACCTGGCGGGCGTGCTCAAGGAGGCCAACATGACCAAGGGTCAGGGGCACTTCCGCACCGACGTCCACCTCCACCTGGAGGTGACCCCCTCGGACATGGTCGCGTACGCCGACACCGAGCGGCTGCACCAGGTGGTCGCCAACCTGATCGACAACGCCGTCAAGCACAGCCCGCCCCACGGCCGGGTGACGGTGCGGGCACGGCCCGGCCGGGCGCCGCTGAGCCTGGAGCTGGAGGTGCTGGACGAGGGCCCGGGCATTCCGGAGGCGGACCGCGAGAGGGTCTTCGAGCGCTTCGGCCGCTCCGCCTCGGCCGAGGGCGGCGACGGCGGCACGGGGCTGGGGCTGGCCATCGCGCGCTGGGCGGTGGATCTGCACGGCGGGCGGATCGGAGTGGCCGAATCCCCGCGCGGCTGCCGGATCCGCGTCACCCTTCCCGGCGATACGTCCAAACTTGAGTTGACGTAGGCTCGGAACAGCCGCGAGGTGAGGGAGCGAGGCAGGGGCCACTCCCTGGGGCGGCCCTTCCCAGAAACGGTCGAACCATGTTCGTTTCCCGCCCGGGAAAGCGCCGAAACGCGCCCGTGGATGTGACTTAGACGACGCAAACACCATGCCGACTGCACCGAACGGTGCGGGGGGCGTAGCCTTTATTTCTGCTGTCCACCCACACAGGTAAGCGGAAGAGGGCGGTTGCCGCCGTGTCGCCACAGGCCCCCAAGACTTCGAGTTCCCCCAGGACCGAGCAGGACGGGCAGGGAAAGAGTCCTGCCGCCGGCTTCGGTGCCAACGAGTGGCTCGTCGACGAGATCTACCAGCAGTACCTCCAGGACCCGAACTCCGTAGACCGGGCCTGGTGGGACTTCTTCGCCGACTACAAGCCGGGACAGGCCGCCGGAGGAGCCGCGGCCCCCAGCGCGTCGAAGCCCGCGGGTGAGCCCCAGGCGTCACAGGCCCCCCAGCCGCGGCAGACGGCGCCCGCCGCGAAGGCCCCCGCGGCCAGGACCGCCGAGCCCGCCGGGCCCGCGGCCGAGACCGCTCCTCCCAGGAGCGAGCCCGCGGCCAAGGCAGCCCCTTCGAAGAGCGAGCCCGCCGGCAAGGCCGCCGCCGTTCCCGCGAAGGGCGAGCCCGCCGGGAGCGGTGACGGCCAGGCGGCCGGCCCGGAGTACGTGCCGCTGCGCGGCCCGTCCGCCGCTGTCGCCCGGAACATGAACGCCTCGCTGGAGCTGCCCACCGCCACGTCGGTGCGCGCGATCCCGGTGAAGCTGCTCATCGACAACCGCATCGTCATCAACAACCACCTCAAGCGCGCCCGCGGCGGCAAGGTGTCCTTCACGCACCTCATCGGCTACGCCATGGTGCAGGCGCTCAAGGCGATGCCGTCGATGAACTGGTCGTACACCGAGAGGGACGGCAAGCCGACGCTGGTCAAGCCCGACCACGTCAACCTCGGCCTGGCCATCGACCTGGTGAAGCCCAACGGCGACCGCCAGCTCGTGGTGGCCGCCATCAAGAAGGCCGAGACGCTGACCTTCTTCGAGTTCTGGCAGGCGTACGAGGACATCGTGCGCCGCGCCCGGAACAACAAGCTGACGATGGAGGACTTCTCCGGCGTCACCGCGTCGCTGACCAACCCCGGCGGCATCGGCACCGTCCACTCGGTGCCGCGCCTGATGCCCGGCCAGGGCCTGATCATCGGCGTCGGGGCCATGGAGTACCCGGCGGAGTTCCAGGGCACCTCGCAGGACACCCTGAACAAGCTGGGCGTCTCCAAGGTCATGACGCTGACCAGCACCTACGACCACCGCGTGATCCAGGGCGCCGCCTCCGGCGAGTTCCTGCGGATCATGCACCAGCTGCTGCTCGGCGAGAACGGCTTCTACGACGAGATCTTCGAGGCGCTGCGCATCCCCTACGAGCCGGTGCGCTGGCTGCGCGACATCGACGTCTCCCACGACGACGACGTCACCAAGGCCGCCCGCGTCTTCGACCTCATCCACTCCTACCGGGTCCGCGGCCACGTCATGGCCGACACCGACCCGCTGGAGTACAAGCAGCGCAAGCACCCCGACCTGGACATCACCGAGCACGGCCTCACCCTGTGGGACCTGGAGCGGGAGTTCGCGGTCGGCGGCTTCGCCGGCAAGTCCCTGATGAAGCTGCGCGACATCCTGGGCGTGCTGCGCGACTCGTACTGCCGCACCACCGGCATCGAGTACATGCACATCCAGGACCCCAAGCAGCGCAAGTGGATCCAGGACCGCGTCGAGCGCCCGCACTCCTCGCTGGAGCGCGACGAGCAGCTGCGCATCCTGCGCAGGCTCAACGCCGCCGAGGCGTTCGAGGTCTTCCTGCAGACCAAGTACGTGGGCCAGAAGCGCTTCTCGCTGGAGGGCGGCGAGTCCGTCATCCCGCTGCTGGACGCCGTGCTCGACGCGGCCGCCGAGGCGCGTCTGGACGAGGTCGTCATCGGCATGGCCCACCGCGGCCGCCTCAACGTGCTGGCCAACATCGTGGGCAAGTCCTACGCCCAGATCTTCCGCGAGTTCGAGGGCAACCTCGACCCGAAGTCGATGCACGGCTCCGGCGACGTGAAGTACCACCTGGGCGCCGAGGGCACCTTCACCGGCCTGGACGGCGAGGAGATCAAGGTCTCCCTCACCGCCAACCCCTCCCACCTGGAGGCCGTGGACCCGGTCGTGGAGGGCGTGGCCCGCGCCAAGCAGGACATCATCGGCAAGGGCGGCACGGACTTCACCGTCCTGCCCGTCCAGCTCCACGGCGACGCGGCCTTCGCGGGCCAGGGCGTGGTGGCCGAGACGCTGAACATGTCGCAGCTGCGCGGCTACCGCACCGGCGGCACCGTGCACGTGGTCATCAACAACCAGGTCGGCTTCACCGCCCCGCCGGAGTCGGCGCGCTCCTCGATGTACGCCACGGACGTGGCGCGGATGATCGAGGCGCCGGTCTTCCACGTCAACGGCGACGACCCGGAGGCCTGCGTCCGCGTGGCGCGGCTGGCCTTCGAGTTCCGCCAGGCGTTCAACAAGGACGTGGTGATCGACCTCATCTGCTACCGCCGCCGCGGTCACAACGAGGCCGACAACCCGCACTTCACCCAGCCGCTGATGTACACCCTGATCGACAAGAAGCGCTCGGTGCGCAAGCTCTACACCGAGTCTCTGATCGGCCGGGGCGACATCACGCTGGAGGAGGCCGAGCAGGCGCTCCAGGACTTCCAGGGGCAGCTGGAGAAGGTCTTCACCGAGGTCCGCGACGCCACCAGCCAGCCGGCTCCGGCGGAGGTGCCGGTCCCGCAGGCGGAGTTCCCGGTCGCGGTGGACACCGGCGTCAGCGCGGAGGTCCTCAAGCGGATCGCCGAGTCCCAGGTCAACATCCCCGAGCGGATCACCGTCCACCCCAGGCTGCTGCCGCAGCTCCAGCGCCGCGCGGCGATGGTGGAGGAGGACCGGATCGACTGGGCGATGGGCGAGACGCTCGCCGTCGGCTCACTGCTGATGGAGGGCACCCCCGTCCGGCTGGCCGGCCAGGACTCCCGCCGCGGCACCTTCGGCCAGCGCCACGCGGTGCTGGTGGACCGGGAGACCGGCGAGGACTACACCCCGCTGCTGTACCTGTCCGAGGACCAGGCCCGCTTCAACGTCTACGACTCGCTGCTGAGCGAGTACGCGGCGATGGGCTTCGAGTACGGCTACTCCCTGGCCCGCCCCGAGGCGCTGGTGATGTGGGAGGCGCAGTTCGGCGACTTCGTCAACGGCGCGCAGACGGTCGTGGACGAGTTCATCTCCTCGGCCGAGCAGAAGTGGGGCCAGACCTCCGGCGTCACGCTGCTGCTGCCGCACGGCTACGAGGGCCAGGGCCCGGACCACTCCTCGGCCCGGATCGAGCGCTTCCTCCAGCTGTGCGCCCAGAACAGCATGACGGTCGCGATGCCGACCCTGCCGTCGAACTACTTCCACCTGCTGCGCTGGCAGGTGCACAACCCGCACCACAAGCCGCTGGTCGTCTTCACCCCGAAGTCGATGCTCCGGCTCAAGGCGGCGACCTCGAAGGCGGCGGAGTTCACCTCCGGCGGCTTCCGCCCGGTGATCGGTGACGCCTCGGCGGACCCGGCCCAGGTGCGCAAGGTGGTCTTCTGCTCCGGCAAGGTCTACTACGACCTCGCCGCCGAGCGGAGCAAGCGGGGCGCGACCGACACCGCGATCATCCGGCTGGAGCGGCTGTACCCGCTGCCCAGCAAGGAGATCCAGGCCGAGATGGCCCGCTACTCCGGCGCCTCGACGATCGTGTGGGCGCAGGAGGAGCCGGCGAACCAGGGCGCGTGGCCGTTCATCGCGCTCAACCTGGTGGACCACCTCGACCTGTTCATCGGCTCGGGGAAGGCCCCGAACGCGGACCGGCTGCGCCGGGTCTCGCGTCCGTCGTCCTCCTCCCCGGCGGTGGGCTCCGCCAAGCGCCACCAGGCCGAGCAGCAGCAGCTGGTCAACGAGGTCTTCGACCTCTGAGGCCGGCCCGGAGGCCGAGGGCGGCCCGCCGCCGTCCGCAGACCCCGTGGGGCCCGCACCGTCACGCCGACGGTGCGGGCCCCACGCCCGTGGTACCGACGCACACCATCCGGACCGGACAGGGAGATGTCCATGTACTTCACCGACCGCGGTATCGAGGAGCTGGCGCAGCGGCGCGGCGAGGAGGAGGTCACCTTCGAGTGGCTCTCCGAGCAGCTGCGGACCTTCGTCGACCTCAACCCCGACTTCGAGGTGCCCGTCGAGCGGCTGGCGACCTGGCTGGCACGCCTGGACGACGAGGACGAGTGACGGCGGGCGGCGCCCGCGGTGCGGCCGTGCGCTCTCCTTGACTTCCCAGAACCGCGATATATCGTGTCTTCACAGAGACGCGATATGTCGTCGTACGCCGATTCAGGGGAGGCCGCCGTGCCAGGCCGGTCCGAGTGGTCCGTGGACGCGCCGTGCGGGCTCGTCTTCGAGGAGGACGTCCACACCCTGCGGGTGCGCGTCGTGGGCGGCGCGGTGAACGTCGTCGGCACCGACGCCCCGCCCGCCAGGCTGGAGGTCGGGGCCGTGACCGGGCCTCCGCTGACCGTCCGCCTGGAGGACGGCACGCTCACGGTCGCCTACGACGACCTGCCCTGGAAGGGCTTCCTCACCCTCCTGGACCGCGAGGCGTGGCGGCACAGCGCCGATGTGTCGCTCGCCGTGCCCGCCGGCGTCCGGGTCGAGGTCGGCGTGGTCGGGGCCGACGCGGTGGTCACCGGCATCGCGGGGGGCACCGAGGTGCGCGGGATCACCGGCGGCATCACGCTGGTGGGCCTGCGCGGCGACGTGCGGGCAGACACGGTCTCCGGCGGTGTCCAGGCGCAGGGCGTGACGGGGGGCCTGCGCTTCAGCTCCGTCTCCGGCGATCTGACGGTCATCGACGGCGGCGGCTCGCCGGTGCGGGCCGATTCGGTCAGCGGCGACATGGTGGTCGACCTGGCCCCGGCCCGGGAGGGGCGGCGCACCGACGTCCGGCTGAGCTCCGTGTCGGGCGGGATAGCCCTGCGGCTGCCCGAGCCGGCCGACGCCGCCGTGGAGGCGGGCACCGCCGGGGGCTCGGTCTCCTGCGCCTTCGAGGATCTGCGGATCTCCGGGCAGTGGGGCGCCAGGCGGGTCACCGGCACCCTGGGCACGGGCGACGGACTGCTGCGGGCCACCACCGTCTCCGGCTCGATAGCCCTGCTGCGGCGCCCGGAGCCGGAAGCCGGCGAGGAGGCCGGCGACCCCTGTCCGGCCGGCGGCACGCCCGCGCCGGCCGAGCCCTCCCCCCGTAAGGACGTGTGACATGCCCCCCGTCTTCGCCCACGGCCGCCTGCGCCTGTACCTGCTGAAGCTGCTCGACGAGGCGCCGCGCCACGGCTACGAGGTGATCCGGCTGCTGGAGGAGCGCTTCCAGGGGCTGTACGCGCCCTCGGCCGGCACCGTCTACCCGCGGCTGGCCAAGCTGGAGGCCGAGGGCCTGGTCAGCCACACCACCGAGGGCGGCCGCAAGGTCTACTCGCTCACCGACGCCGGCCGCGCCGAGCTCGCCGACAGGCAGGGCGAGCTGACCGATCTGGAACTGGAGATCCACCAGTCGCTGGCGGCCCTGGCCGCCGACATCCGCGAGGACGTCAGCGGCGCGGCCGGCGACCTGCGCCGCGAGATGCGCGAGGCGGCCGAGCGGGCCCGCGGCGCCGGCCGGGCCCCGGGCGCCGCGGACACGGCGGACACGGCGGACACGGCGGACGCCGGGGGTCCCAAGGGCTCCGGGGGCGGCGGCGCGTCCGCTCCCGGCCGGGAGAAGGCCTGGGAGGGCGCCTGGGAGGGTGCCTGGGGCGACAAGGAGGCGCTGCGGGCCGCGCGCGAGGAGATGCGCCGGGCCGGTGAGCAGTGGAAGGAGCAGGCCCGCCGCGCCCGCCAGGAGGCCCAGCAGGCCAGGCTCCAGGCACGCAGGGCCCGCCAGGCGCGGGACGCCGCCCTCCAGGAGGCCGAGCGGATCGCCCGCCAGGTCCAGGAGCAGGTGCAGTCGCACGCCCGGCAGGGCGACTGGCAGGGCGCCGTACGCGCGGGCATGTCGGAGCTGGGCAGGCACCTGGGCGGTCTGGGAGGCCTGAGCGGGCTGGGCGACCTGGGCGGCACCGGCGGCCGGAGCACGCCCCGGGCACAGCACACGGGGCCGGAGCACGCTGGGCCGGAGCACGCTGGGCCGGACGACCGGTCGGGCGCAAAGCAGGCGCCGGTCCCGGAGTGGGCCGAGGAGCCCGCCGCACCGTCCGGCGACCCCCGGCGCGATCTGGAGCGGCTGCTGGACCGGTTCCGCGACGACGTGCGGGACGCGGCCCGCGATCACGGGGTGGGCGAGGAGCAGCTGCGCGAGGCCCGCCGCCATCTGTCGACGGCGGCGGCCCGCATCGTCTCCCTGCTGCGGTCGCCCGGCTCCGGCGGCCCGGACGGCCCGGACGCCACGGGGGCGTAGGGGGCACGTACGGTGGTCCGCCTCCCCTCGGCCCCGAGGGGAGGCGGACCACCGCGCCGTCAGACCGTCAGACCGTCAGGACGATCTTGCCGAAGAGGTCGCCCGTCGCCATCTTCTCGAAGCCCTCGCGGGCCCGGTCCAGCGGAAGCGTGGAGTCGATCACCGGGCGGACGCCCTTGGCCGCGCAGAAGTTCAGCAGCCCGGCCAGCTCCTCCTTGGAGCCCATCGTGGAGCCGACGACCTTCAGCTCCAGGAAGAAGATCCGGTTCAGCTCGGTGGCCGGCGGGTTCGGGCCGCTGGTGGCGCCCGAGATGACCAGCCTGCCGCCGGGCTTGAGGGACTTCACCGAGTGGGACCAGGTGGCGGCCCCCACCGTCTCGATCACCGCGTCCATCCGGTGCGGCAGCCGCGCGCCGCTCTCGAAGGCCGCCTCGGCGCCCAGCTCCTCGGCCCGCCTGCGCTTGGTCTCGTCGCGGCTGGTGGCGAAGACCCGCAGGCCCGCCGCGGCGCCCAGCACGATGGCCGCCGTGGCGACGCCCCCGCCCGCACCCTGCACCAGGACGGAGTCCCCGGGACGCACCTCGGCGTTGGTGAAGAGCATCCGGTACGCGGTCAGCCACGCCGTCGGCAGGCAGGCCGCCTCCTCGAAGGAGAGCTCCTTCGGCTTGGGCAGGACGTTCCACTGCGGTACGGCGACCCGCTCGGCGAAGGTGCCCTGGTACTTCTCGGTCAGGATCGAGGGCCGCTCGCGCGGCCCGACCCCGTGTCCGGTCGCGCCGATGACGGAGTAGAGCACGACCTCGTTGCCGTCGGCGTCCACCCCGGCCGCGTCGCAGCCGAGGATCATCGGCAGCGACTCCTCGCCCAGGCCGACGCCGCGCAGGGACCACAGGTCGTGGTGGTTGAGGGACGCCGCCTTGACGTCGACGGTCGTCCAGCCGAGCGGAACGTCCGGCTCAGGACGCTCGCCCAACTCGAGTCCGTTCAGCGGCTTGTCTCGGTCGATGCGCGCGGCATAGGCAGCAAACATGATCAGAACCCTAGGCCGCGCCGGGCCTCCGCGGAACCGGGCGGCGGTGTGACACGCGCCGCTGGCCGCGCAGGACGGCCGGACGCCGGACCGGCGCCGGAAGGCGCCCGCCGGAGGACACCGGAAAGCCGCGGGGCGGTGCGGACCCCGGGCCGGGGTCCGCACCGCCCCGCGGCGGCGGCCGTGTCTCAGAGGACCTTCGACAGGAACGCCTTCGTCCGCTCGTGCTGCGGATCGGTCAGCACGTCGCGCGGGTGGCCGGACTCGACGACCACGCCGTCGTCCATGAAGACCAGCGAGTCGCCGACCTCCCGGGCGAAGCCCATCTCGTGGGTGACGACGATCATCGTCATGCCGTCCTCGGCCAGCCCGCGCATGACGTCCAGCACCTCGCCGACCAGCTCCGGGTCGAGCGCGGAGGTGGGCTCGTCGAAGAGCATCAGCTTGGGCTCCATCGCCAGCGCGCGGGCGATGGCCACGCGCTGCTGCTGGCCGCCGGAGAGCTGGGAGGGGTAGTTGCCGGTCCGGTTGCCCAGTCCGACCCGGTCCAGCAGCTTCAGGGCCCGCTCCCGGGCCGCCGCCCTGGACTCGCCCTTGACCTGGACGGGCGCCTCCATGACGTTCTCCACCGCGGTCATGTGCGGGAAGAGGTTGAAGCGCTGGAAGACCATGCCGATGTCGCGGCGCTGGGCGGCGACCTCGCGCTCCTTGAGCTCGTAGAGCCTGTCGCCCTTCTGCCGGTAGCCGACGAGGTGGCCGTCGACCGACAGCCGCCCGGCGCTGATCTTCTCCAGGTGGTTGATGCAGCGCAGGAAGGTGGACTTGCCGGAGCCGGACGGGCCGACCAGGCAGAACACCTCCCCGGCGGCGACCTCCAGGTCGATGCCCTTGAGGATGTGGGCGTGGCCGAAGGACTTGTGGACGCCCTCGGCCTTCACCATCGGGACAGCGGGGGTGGTCATACCGTCTTCCCTCCCACCTGGCTCGGCGTGCGGAACGAGGTGAGGCTCCTGCGCACCCGCTGCCACGGCGTGGGCGGCAGGTTGCGGGACGAGCCGCGCTGGAAGTAGCGCTCCAGGTAGTACTGGCCGACGCTGAAGATCGTGGTGAGGATCAGGTACCAGATGGTCGCCACCAGCAGCAGCTCCATCACCTCCAGGTTCCGCGAGGAGATCCTGGTGGCGGAGAACAGCAGCTCGCTGTACTGGATGGCGTAGGCCAGCGACGAGGTCTTGAGCATGTTGATGAACTCGTTGCCGGTCGGCGGGATGATGACCCGCATGGCCTGCGGCAGCACGATGCGGCGCATGGTGCGCGAGCCGGTCATGCCGAGCGCGTGGGCCGCCTCGGTCTGGCCCTCGTCCACCGACTGGATGCCCGCGCGGCTGATCTCGGCCATGTAGGCGGCCTCGTTCAGGCCCAGGCCCAGCAGGGCGGCGAGGAACGGCGTCATCACGTCGTTCATCTCGTCGCGGTAGAAGCCCAGGTCCAGGATCGGGAAGATCAGCGCCAGGTTGTACCAGATCAGCAGCTGCACCAGGACGGGGGTGCCGCGGAAGACCCAGATGTAGCCCCAGGCGACGGACGACATCACCGGGTTCTTCGACAGCCGCATCACCGCGAGGACGGTACCGAGCACCACGCCCATGAGCATGGCGAGCAGGGTGATCCACAGGGTGTTGACCGCACCGGTGAGGATCGTCTCCTGGTTGAGGTAGCGACCCACCGTCGGCCAGGTGATGTCGGCGCCCACGAAGGCCGCCACCACCAGGCCGAACAGGACGAGCACGATCGCGGCGCTTATCCAGCGGCCGTAGTGGCGTACCGGGATGGCCTTGATGGCCTCGGGCGGGACCGGGGAGTCCTTGGTCACCGGCGCCGCACCGTCCGCCCCGGTTCCGCCGCCCTCGGTGTTGGAGGCCGGCACCGACGCGGGTGGTGCCTTGTCTTCAGGTTCGGACACGGAGAGTTACCTTTGCTGTGGAACTACGGAGGTTCGCTGCGGCTCACTTGCCGCCGTTGACGGTGGCCTCCTCGACCGCCGCGTCGGTGACCTCCCACTTCTCCAGGACCTTCGCGTACTCGCCGTTGTCGATGATGGCGTCGAGGGCGGCCTTGATGGCGTCGCGCAGCTGGGTGTTCTCCTTGCTGACGGCGATGCCGTAGGGGGCGGCGTCGATCTGGTCGCCGACGACCTCGAAGTCCTCGCCGCCGCCGGAGGTCTTGGCGTTGTACGCGGCGACCGGGTAGTCGTTGATGTCGGCGACCGCGCGGCCCTGCTTGACCTGGAGGAGCGCCTCGGTGTCCTTGTCGAAGGCGAGGATCTTGATCGGCTTGTCGCACTTCTCGTTCTGCGTCTCGGCGAGCTCCTCGTTCGCCGTGCCGCGCTGGAGCGCGACGGTCTCGCCGCAGAGGTCGTCCAGGGACTTGATGCCCTTCGGGTTGCCCTTCTTGACCAGGATCGAGGAACCGGCCCGGAAGTAGTCGACGAAGTCGACGCCCTCGCCGACCTTCTCGCCCTTGTCGTCCAGGCCCTCCTGTCGCTGCTTGGTGTCGGTCATCGCCGACATGATCACGTCGTGGCGGCCGGAGTTCAGACCGGTGATCAGGCCGTCGAAGGTGCCGTTGGTGAACTCGAACTCGACGCCGAGCTGCTTGCTCAGGGCCTCGCCCAGGTCGGGGTCGATACCGGCGATCTTGTCGTTCTCGTCGTAGAACTCGACCGGGGCGTAGGCGATGTCCGAGCCGACCTTGACGACGCCGGCGGACTGGATGTCCTTGGGGAGCTTGTCGAACAGCGGGGCCTCGGAGCTCTTGGCCTCTGCGCCGCCGCCCTCGCCGCCGTTGTCGGTCTGGTCCCCGCACGCGGTCAGCAGCAGGGAACCGGTGAGCGCGACGGCCGCGGCGGCGGCCAGGCGCCGGCGCGCGGACGGCCTGCGGGAGCCTTCCACCGAGGGCAGGGGGCGGTTGGTGCGTGCGGTCATGAAGGGTCCTCCTGCGGGGTGATGTGGAGTGTCCGGTGGTCGGCCGGGCACGCCCGGGGCGTGTGGCGACACTGCGTGATGGGGGCATCTTGCCATCCGGACACCTGAGGCCAGGATGCCAACCATGTCAAAATCGGATAACGGGCGACCGGGAACGATCGGCGCCTGACGAGACGTATGCCACTGCCCGCTCGGCAGCCCTTCCGCTCGTATGAGCGGAGGTGTGCACACAGGGGAGAGCTTCGTCACTCCCCTCACGCGGTGTTAAGCGGTCTTCCACTCTCTCTACAGGCCCTTTGCCCAGGATGCCCCATGTCCGGCGCGCTTCGCGGGCAGCCGGTGAGACGGAAGACATTCGTGCACGGCGGTGCTCATCCGGTAGAAAGAGCAGTTACACCCCTCACCCGGGGACCAGGGCGTGAGTGCGACGCGCCCGGCGTCCGTTCCCCCCTCGACGGTGGCCCCATCCGCCGGACAGGCCGCGGACGTGGTGCCCGCCCGCGCCTCGACCAGGCAGCGGCCACCCTCGATCAGGAATTTCAGCAAAGGGGTCAAACAGTGGCAGCGGAGATCGTCAATTCCCAGGACGAGCTGGACGGCGGCGTCGAGTCGGCCATCGATCCGGCGTTCGCCCTGCACCGCGGCGGCAAGATGGCGGTCCGGGCGACCGTGCCGGTGCGGGACGCGGACGACCTTTCCCTGGCCTACACGCCGGGTGTGGCCAAGGTGTGCAGCGCCATCGCCGAGCAGCCGGAACTGGTCCACGACTACACCTGGAAGTCGCAGGTCGTCGCGGTCGTCACGGACGGCACCGCGGTGCTGGGCCTGGGCGACATCGGCCCGCAGGCGTCCCTGCCGGTGATGGAGGGCAAGGCGATCCTCTTCAAGCAGTTCGGCGGCGTGGACGCGGTCCCGATCGCGCTGGACTGCACCGACGTGGACGAGATCGTGGAGACCGTCGTCAGGCTCGCGCCCTCCTTCGGGGGCGTCAACCTGGAGGACATCTCCGCTCCGCGCTGCTTCGAGATCGAGCGCAGGCTCCAGGAGCGCCTGGACATCCCGGTCTTCCACGACGACCAGCACGGCACGGCGGTCGTCACGCTCGCCGCGCTGCGCAACGCGGCCCGGCTGCGCGGCGTCGCGCTCGGCGAGCTGCGCGCCGTCATCTCCGGGGCCGGCGCGGCCGGGGTGGCCATCGCCAGGATCCTGGTGGAGGCCGGCATCGGCGATGTGGCGGTCTGCGACCGCAAGGGCATCGTCTCGGCCGACCGCACCGACCTCACCGACGTCAAGCGGGAGCTGGCGGGCTTCACCAACAAGGCGGGGCTGAGCGGGTCGCTGGAGTCGGCGATGGACGGCGCCGACGTCTTCATCGGCGTCAGCGGCGGCACGGTCCCAGAGAAGGCCGTCGCGAGGATGGCGAAGGACGCCTTCGTCTTCGCCATGGCCAACCCCACTCCGGAGATCCACCCGGACATCGCCCGCAAGTACGCCTCGGTCGTCGCCACCGGCCGCAGCGACTACCCGAACCAGATCAACAACGTCCTCGCCTTCCCCGGCATCTTCGCCGGCGCCCTCCAGGTGCGGGCCTCGACGATCACCGAGGGCATGAAGCTGGCCGCCGCCGAGGCGCTGGCCGCGGTGGTCTCCGACGAGCTGAGCGCCGACCGCGTGATCCCCTCCCCGTTCGACGAGCGGGTCGCTCCGGCGGTGACCGCCGCCGTCGCCGCCGCCGCCCGCGCGGAGGGCGTGGCGCGGCGCTGAGCACCGGCTGAGCACCGTGTGACACGGCCGCGGGGGCGGTACGGGCCGGGGCGACCCGGCCCGTACCGCCCCCGCGGCCTTCCCGCCTCCGGACCCCGGGCCGGCCCGGGGGCGGGGCCGGTCATCCGCCGGCCCCGGTCACTTCAGGCCGAGCACCATCGTGTCGGCCGGCGACGCCCACACCGGCCGCGCCTCGGCGAAGCCCGCCGCCCGCATCGCCTCCACGTGCCAGGCCGCGGACTGCGTCTCGCCGTCGGAGTGGTCCCCCGCCACCGGGTCGCCGAAGATCCGGAAGCGCTCGGCGGCCGGCCCCGCCAGCACCGGATCGGCGGCCGCCGCCGCCCACCAGTGCGCCCAGTCCTGGGCGCCCGCGGCCTTCTCCCGCTCGCGCCGCGCCCGGTGGAAGGCGCTCACGGCCTCGTTGATCCGGGGCGTGGCGGGGTCGGGCATGTGGTCGGCGTTGACCAGGATGCCGCCGTCGCGCAGGACGCCCGCGAGCCGCGCGTACAGCGCCCGCAACTCGCCGGTGCGCAGCCAGTGCAGCGCGGTGGAGGTGAGCACCGCGTCGTACGCCCGGTGCGGCAGGGCCTCCGTCCACCGTTCGTCGCGCAGATCGGCGGTGACGAACGCGGCGCGGGGGTCGGCGGCGAAGTGGCCGCGCGCGATGGTCAGCAGGGCCGGGTCGAGGTCCACCCCGGTGCTGGTGGCCCCGGGGAAACGGCGCAGCAGCCGGTCGGTGATGCTTCCCGTGCCGCAGGCCAGGTCCAGCACCTTCGGCTCGGTCCCCACCAGTGCCTCGACGGCGTCGAGCATCGCCCCGAAGCGCTCCTCCCGGTCGGGCAGGTACCACTCCTGCTGCCGGTCCCAGCTCTCCTGCCAGCGCCGCCACCGCTCGCCTCCCGCCGTGCCCGCCGGCGCGTTCCCCTCCGTCCCGGCTTCCGTACCGGTCTCCGTGTCCGTCTCCGCCATGACGACCCCCTGCGTTCTGGATACGTAATAGCCTGTATCGAAAGGCGACCCTTACTCGCCCCTCCTCGTGACCATAGAGCGCGCCCGTAAGGACCACAAGTGGAACTGAACTATTACTCGGACTTCGCCGTGCGGCTGGTCAACACCGAGCAGCCGCAGCGCGGCGAGGACACGCTCACCTCCGTGGAGGCCGTACGCGCCCTCTTCGGCCCGGGCCAGAGCGCCGCGCGGCGCGCCACGGAGGCCGACGTGACCCGGCTGCGCGGGGTGCGCACACGGCTGCGCGCGGTCTTCGCGGCCGCCTCGGAGGGGGACGAGTCCAGGGCCGTGGACCTGCTCAACGCCCTGCTGATGGAGTTCCCCGCCAGCCCGCAGATCTCCGGCCACGACCACCTGGACGACGCCGGCCGTCCCCGCTGGCACATGCACCTGGCCGACCACCCCGCCAACGCCACCGCCGGATACGCGGCCGTCGCCTGCATGGGCCTGGCCTTCCACCTCACCGACCTGGGCGTGGACCGGCTGGGCATCTGCCAGGCCGACCCCTGCCTCAACGCCTACCTGGACACCTCGACGAACCGCTCCCGGCGCTACTGCTCCGACCGCTGCGCCACCCGTGCCAACGTCGCCGCCTACCGGGCCCGCAAACGCCTGGGGAACAGCGGCCGCAGCGCCGAGAAGACCCAGCCCAGCAACGCGCCGGGGGTGCGCTGAACCCGCCGCAGGGGCCGCAGCCGCACCCACGCCCGCGCCACCACGAGTTCGTCGGGCACCACCCCGAACTCGCGGCTGTCGTTGCGCACCGACGGGTTGTCGCCCTGCACCCACCAGCCGCCGTCCCGCCGCCCGACGGCCCGCTTGACGATCAGCAGGTCGTGCTGGAAGGGATGGCGCACCACGACCACGTGCCCGGGCCGCACCGCTCCCCCGTAGCGGACCACCAGCAGATCGCCGGGGCGCAGCGTCGGCTCCATCGACGGGTTGTAGACCTCCGCCAGCCCGATCCGCAGCAGCCCGCGGCCCTCCTGCTCGTCCGCCCGCTCCGGCATCCGCCGCACCTCCGGTCCAGTCCTCGGCTCCCGCGCCCTGCCCGTGTACCCTCCTCGTCCCCGCAACCCTCGGACTTTTGTCCCAGGCGAGTGGGGGCACACGCGAAAAGGCGCTCCTCACGGAGTAATCTCACACGTGAGAAGACGATCACGAGGAAGGACAGCTCTATGCTCTCCCGCCTGTTCGCCCCGAAGGTGAAGGTCAGCGCCCACTGCGACCTTCCCTGCGGCGTCTACGACCCGGCCCAGGCCCGCATCGAGGCCGAGTCGGTCAAGGCCATCCAGGAGAAGTACCAGGCGAACGACGACCCGCACTACCGGGCTCGTGCGACGTACATCAAGGAGAACCGGGCCGAGCTCGCCAAGCACCACATCTCGGTGCTGTGGAGCGACTACTTCAAGGCCCCGCACTTCGAGAAGTACCCGCAGCTCCACCAGCTGGTGAACGACGCCCTCAAGGCCGCCTCGGCCGCCAAGGGCTCCACCGACCCGGCCACGGGCCAGAAGCTGCTGGACCTCATCGCCGAGATCGACAAGATCTTCTGGGAGACCAAGAAGGCCTGACCCGGGCCCTGGGTCGCAAGCTGCGGCCCGGCCCCCAGGACCATCCGGTCCTTCCTTCTGCACCCGGCCCGCCGGGTTCCGCGCCCGGAACCCGCCGCGGGCCGGGTGCGGCGCTGTCTCCGGCCGCAGGCGGACGAGCCGCGCCGGGCCGGGGGCGGTCAGGGGCGGTAGACCATCTCCAGCAGGCCCGCCGTGATCAGGAACCACGCGCCGATGCCGAAGAGCCAGACCATGTCCAGCACGAAGCCCGCGGTGACCAGGACCACGGCGGCTCCGGCCAGGGCGGCGATGGTCTTGCGGACACCGCTGTCGAAGAAGGGCCCTCTCATCTGATCACCCCGGGCGCCGGTTCGGCCGGGCGGCGGCACGCGCCCGGCGGGCGGGGAGGCGCGCCGAGCCCCCGGCGGCCGCCGTGGACGGCCCCGGCGACGGCCGGGGAACAGAGGTCATGGACAGAACTGTAGGCAAGCCGCCGCCCCGGCACGAGTCCCGGCGCCGGGGTGGCTATCGTCTTCTGGTGCATACGATCGCGGCCCGAACCCATGGCGGAACGGGAACGCCGTGGTAACGGGGCCGAGGTGGCGCCGTCTGCGGTTCCGGCACCCGGCCCAGGTCGTCGTGGCCGGCTTCGCCGCGGCCGTGGCGGTCGGAACGGCGCTGCTGACGCTGCCGGTCGCCAGGGAGGGTCCCGGCGGCGCGAGTCTGATGGAAGCGCTGTTCACCGCCACCTCCGCCGTCTGCGTGACCGGGCTGGTGGTGGTCGACACCCCCTCCTACTGGACCGGCTTCGGCGAGGGGGTGATCCTCGCGCTGATCCAGGTCGGCGGGTTCGGGATCATGACCTTCGCCTCCCTGCTCGTGGTGCTGGTCTCCCGCCGTCTGGGGCTGCGCGCCCGCCTCACGGCCGCGGCGGAGACCAAGACCCTGGGACTGGGCGAGGTGCGGTCGGTGGTCGCAGGGGTCGTCAGGGTCAGCCTGGTGCTGGAGGCGGTCACCGCCACGGTGCTGACCCTGCGCTTCGGGCTCGGCTACGACGAGCCGTGGCCGCGGGCGGTGTGGCTGGGGGTCTTCCATGCGGTCTCCGCGTTCAACAACGCCGGTTTCGCCCTCTACACCGACAGTCTGACGGGCTTCGCCACCGATCCGTGGATCTGCCTGCCCATCGCCTTCGCCGTCATCGCCGGCGGACTGGGCTTCCCCGTGCTGTTCGAACTGCGCCGCCGCCTGCGCCGACCGCACACCTGGAGCCTGCACACCAAGATCGTGCTGTGGGCCACCGGGGCCTTCCTGGCCGGCGGTACGGTGTTCATCACCGCCCTGGAGTGGTCCAATCCGGGCACCCTGGGGCCGCTGGACGTGCGGGGAAAGCTGCTGACCGGCTTCTTCCAGGGCGTGATGCCGCGCACCGCCGGCTTCAACAGCGTCGACATCGGCCAGATGAACCCGGCCACCTGGCTGGGCATGGACGTGCTGATGTTCGTCGGAGGGGCCAGCGCGGGAACGGCCGGTGGCATCAAGGTCACCACCTTCGCCGTGCTGTTCTTCGTCATATACGCGGAGGTGCGGGGCGAGGGCGCGGTCAACATCTTCAACCGCCGCCTGCACGGCGACGTCCAGCGGCAGGCCCTGACCGTGGTGCTGCTGGCGGTGGCCGCCGTCGCGGCCTCCACGATCGTCTTCATGGTCTTCACCGACTTCAGCCTCGACCGGTCCCTGTTCGAGGTCACCTCGGCCTTCGCCACCGTCGGACTGTCCACCGGCATCACCGCCGACCTGCCCGTGCCGGAGCAGATCCTGCTGACCGTGCTGATGTTCATCGGACGGCTGGGTCCCGTCACGGTGGCCTCCGCGCTCGCCCTGCGCCCCCGTGTCCGCATGTACGACCTGCCCGAGGAGCGACCCGTCATTGGCTGAGCACCCCGCCCCCCAGAAGAACCCGCCGGCCAGGGGCCGCGGTGCCAGGGGCCGCCGCCGCGACGCCCACGCAGACTCCGTGGTCGTCATCGGCCTGGGCCGCTTCGGCCGCGCCCTGGCCCTGGAACTGGCCGAGGAGGACACCGAGGTCCTGGGCATCGACCACAGTGCCGAGGTCGTCCAGGCCCTGTCCGGCTCCCTCACCCACGTGGTGAGCGCCGACTCCACCAAGGAGGAGGTCCTGCGCCAGCTCGGCGTCCACGAGTTCGACCGGGCCGTGGTCGCCATCGGCAGCAACCTGGAGGCCAGCATCCTGACCGCCTCCCTGCTGGTCTCCTTCGGCATCCCCAACGTGTGGGCCAAGGCCACCAGCGAGGCCCAGGGCCGCATCCTCACCCAGCTCGGCGTCCACCACGTCGTCTACCCCGAGCACGACATGGGCCAGCGCGTCGCCCATCTGGTGCGCGGCCGCATGCTGGACTACATCGAGTTCGAGGACGACTTCGCCATGGTCAAGACCAGCCCGCCGGCCGACGTCGTCGGACTGACCCTGGGCAACAGCGGGGTGCGCACCCGCCACGGCGTCACCGTCGTCGCCGTCAAACGCCCCGGCGAGGGCTTCACCTACGCCACGGCCGACACCGTCCTGGAGGAGGGCGACACCATCATCGTCGCCGGCCGCACCCGCCAGACCGAGCGCTTCAGCGAACTGCGGTGACCCCTGACCGTCCGTGAGGGTTCGCGGCCCGGGCGGGCGGCCGTGCCCGGCCGCCGGGCCTCCGTGCTCCGGCCGTCACCGGGCCCCGACACACCGTCGGGCCGGTCGTTCCCGCTCAGACGAGCTGACCGGCCCGGCGGGTGAGCTGGGCGCGTCCGAACAGCAGGGCGTAGCCGGGCGGCAGCCGGTCGATGATCCGGTCGAGCAGGTCCTTGTCGGCGAGTTCGGCGACCACGCTCAGCACCGAGCTGACGTCCCAGCGGGCCGTCGCCGGGGTCGCGCCCTCGATGCGGGCCGCGACGCTGTCGACGAACTGCGCGCCGCTGAGCGGCTTGGTCACCTTGAGCTGACCGGTCAGCACGCGCATGCCCTCCTGCGGAAGGCGGACGGCCAGCTCCGTGCGCTCCGCACCGGTGAGATGGCCGCCGAGCGCCGAGAGCACGATCCGGGAGACGCGCTCCGCCTCCTTGGCCGTCGGGTACTGACCCCGCTCGCGTACCTGCGCCACGAACTCGCTCCACCGCATGATCCATCTCCCCTTCCGTACTGACTGGTACCGGTGAGGTGGTCGGCACGGGCCGTCGCCCGCCGCCCCGCCAAGAGCGCGGGGCAGTCGGCGGTGCGGCACTGAGTGCAATGCCCTCCGCCCATCTGTATAGCTCAGGTCAAGAAAACTTGACAACAGTCGGCTCAGAGGTACGCAGCCACCTCGTATCAGCCCTGGTCCAGGGGAGGCGCGACAGCGAGCTTCCGTCGACCGGGGCATACACCCATGTGCCCGGGAAAAGCGCTTTCATACTGAACGGGTCGCCCCGTTCGCGAAGGTGTACGGGCCGTCTGCGGCGACGGCGCGCGGGAGCTCGTCCGCCCAACGCCTCCGCCCTTTCCGCCCCTTGCGGCGCTGACCTCGGCTTCCCCTCTCCCCGCACGCCCCCGGCCCCCGCTCCGGGGTGGATTGGGGAAGGAAAAGTCCGATGCGTCGTATGACGGATCTCACATCCGCCCCGAAGGGGCGGCGGAGCCCCGTTCCCGCACATCCGTGCCGGGCGCCTCCCATCTGCGGGGCGGGCCCTCCTCCCGTGCGCTCGCGGGAGCGACGGCCCTCCGCCGCCGGTGGGCATATGCCGTCGCAACCGCAATCCGCCCCCGGTGCACGGCCCGGGGCACGGAGGGCCGGGAGCCGGCCGCGCCTCCGCGGCGCCCGTGCGGGCGTCCACCGCGTCCGGCCGACCGGTGACACGGGGTGCCACCCCGGCGTGACAATGGCGGGATGAGCAGCGCACCGCCTCCCCCGGCCGGCCCTCCGGCGTCTCCGGCTTCTCCGGCGTCCCGAACACGCCTGACGGCCCTGGAATCCCTCGCCCCGCGCCTGCCATCCCCCTTGGCGGAGGCGGCCGACGAGCACTTCTCGCGCCACGGCGTCCGGCTGCTGCTCAAGCGCGACGACCTGATCCACCCGGACCTCGTCGGCAACAAGTGGCGCAAGCTCGCGCCCAACCTGCGCGCCGCCGTGCGGACCGGTGAGCGCACACTGCTGACCTTCGGCGGGGCCTACTCCAACCACCTGCGCGCCACGGCCGCCGCCGGGCGCCTGCTGGGCCTGTCCACGATCGGGGTGGTGCGGGGCGACGAGCTCGCCGGCCGGCCCCTCAACGACTCCCTGGCCCGCTGCGCCGCCGACGGCATGCGGCTGCACTTCGTGACACGGGCGGACTACCGCCGCAGGAACGACCCGGAGTGGACCGCCGGGCTGCGCGACCGCTTCGGCCCGTTCCTCCTCATACCGGAGGGCGGCAGCAACGCCGAGGCCGTGCGGGGCGCCGCGGAGCTGGGCCGGGAGCTGCGCGGCGCGGCGGACGTGGTGGCCGTCGCCTGCGGCACGGGCGGCACCCTCGCCGGACTCGCCGCCGGACTCGCCCCCGGGCAGCGCGCGATCGGCTTCGCCGCCCTGCGCGGCGGCTTCCTGGCCGGGGAGGTGGAGCGGCTCCAGCACGCCGCCTTCGGCGGACGCCGCGGCGCCTGGACGGTGGAGGACCGCTTCCACTGCGGCGGCTTCGCCCGCACCACCGACGCGCTGGAGTCCTTCGCCCGGGACTTCGCGGCCCGGCACGGTCTGCCGGGCCTGGACCGGGTGTACGTCGCCAAGGTGCTGTACGGCCTGGCGGTCCTGGCCGGAGAGGGCGCCTTCCCCCGGGGGACGACGGTGGCCGCCGTGGTCACCGGTTAGCCTCCCGGCGTGATCCGGCAGGCCGTCTCCGCCGACGCCCCGGTCCTCCACACCGTGATCCGCGAGCCGGCCGAGCACGAGCGCTCGCCGGAGCGGGCCGGGGCCACCGAGGAGCGGTCGCGCGACGCCCTCTTCCGCGAGCACCCGGTCGTCCCCGCCCTGATCGCCGAGGACGGCGACAGCGGCGGACCGGTCGGCTTCGCCCCGTGGTTCCTCGGCTTCCCGACCTGGAGCGGCACCCACGGGGTGCGCCTGGAGGACCTGTACGTCCGCCCGGCCGCGCGCGGCGCGGGCCACGGCAGGGCGCTGCCGGCCGAACTCGCGCGCGTCGGCGCCGGGCGGGGTTACGAACGTTTCCATCGGTGGGTACTGAACTGGAACGAGCCCGCCATCGGCTTCTGCGAGTCGCTCGGCGCCGAACCGATGGACGAGTGGACGGTCCACAGACTCTCCGGCGAGCCGCTGAGGGTCCTGGCGGCCGGGCGGACGCCGGGATCCCCGGGGGCCGGGAACAACCGGCGGCCCTACGGCGCTGTGAACCCGGCGTGACCGGAGAGGAATTGGGCACCGCAGACCTCTAGCCACGGAAAGTACCCATGTGTTTACTATGGGTGACGACCGCAGGAAGGGTGCCCTTCTCGGCCCGGGCGACAGCATGCCCCGGATCGCGATAGCGTCGCAGTCGAACGATCTGCCCCGCCCGTCCGTTGACCCGTTGCGACAGGGTCGCCGGGAGGGCGTACACGGCAGCCACCAGCTCGTGCCACCTTGGAGGTGAGGGTGTCCCAGATCGCAGGCGAGCCCGGGACGCAGGACTTCGTCGAGGTCCGGCTGCCCGCCGCGGGCGCCTACCTTTCGGTCCTGCGTACCGCCACCGCCGGTCTCGCGGCCCGCTTGGACTTCACCCTCGACGAGATCGAGGATCTGCGCATCGCCGTCGACGAGGCGTGCGCCATCCTGCTCCAGCAAGCGGTCCCCGGCAGCGTGCTGAGCTGCGTCTTCAAGCTCGTCGGGGACTCCCTGTGGGTGACGGTCTCGGCACCCACCACAGACGGCCGCGCCCCCGAGCGCGACACCTTCGCCTGGACGGTGCTCTCCGCGCTGGCGGGCGAGGTCGACTCGGCCGTGGCCGAGGACCGCACGGTCAGCATCAGCCTGCACAAGAAGCGCGGCGCCGGCCCAGGGGCGCCGTGACCGGCACACACGGGCCGGTACGGGACAAGGGGGTCGGTGTGAACGACCTGGAGAGCGAAACGCGGACGGGCCGCCACGAGAAGGCGGGCCCGGTCATCCCCGAGCAGCACGCCCGGCCCCATCCGGTCGAACCTGATCGGCGGGCAGAGCGGGCGGATGCCATGGAGGACCAGCAGCACGACATGCGCGAGGACGAAGGGGCCGGTGAGGGCGTCGCCTATGTGCACCGCCAGCCGGATCCCCAGGACCGCAGCGGCGCAAGGGACTTGTTCGTCAGGCTGCGCGGCCTCCCGGAGGGCTCCCCGGAGCGCGCCGGACTGCGCGACACCCTGGTGCGGATGCACCTGCCGCTGGTGGAGCATCTGGCACGGCGCTTCCGCAACCGCGGAGAGCCACTGGACGACCTGACGCAGGTCGCCACGATCGGTCTGATCAAGTCGGTCGACCGCTTCGACCCGGAGCGCGGCGTGGAGTTCTCCACCTACGCCACTCCCACGGTCGTCGGCGAGATCAAGCGGCACTTCCGCGACAAGGGCTGGGCGGTGCGGGTACCCCGCCGGCTCCAGGAGCTGCGGCTGTCCCTGACGACGGCCACCGCCGAGCTGTCCCAGCAGCACGGCCGCGCCCCGACCGTCCACGAGCTGGCCGAGCGGCTGTCGATCTCCGAGGAGGAGGTCCTGGAGGGTCTGGAGTCGGCGAACGCCTACAGCACGCTCTCCCTGGACGTCCCGGACACCGACGACGAGTCCCCGGCCGTCGCGGACACCCTGGGCGCGGAGGACGACGCCCTGGAGGGCGTGGAGTACCGGGAGTCGCTCAAACCGCTGCTGGAGGAGCTGCCGCCGCGCGAGAAGAAGATCCTGCTGCTGCGCTTCTTCGGCAACATGACCCAGTCCCAGATCGCCCAGGAGGTCGGCATCTCCCAGATGCACGTCTCGCGCCTGCTGGCCCGCACCCTGGCCCAGCTGCGCGACCGCCTGCTGATCGAGGAGTAGCGGGGAGCAGGGGCCCGCGGGCGGGAGGCCTGCGGGCAGGGCGCCCGCCGGTCCGGTCAGGCGTCCCGGTGCTCGCGCGGGCCGATGCCCAGCGCCCCGGCCGCCGCCGGGCTCATCAGGCAGCCGAGCACGGCCAGCGCGGTGAGCGCGATGGCCGCTCCGCCCACGAGCCACCCGCCGCCGTTCTGCGCCATCTGCCAGCCCATCGGAAGCGCCATCAGCTGGACGATCACCGCCGGTCCCCGGCTCCACCGGCGCCGCAGCCACAGTCCGCGCGCGGCGGCCAGCGGCAGCACGGCCAGCGCCAGCACGGTCGCGGCCCCGGTGAGGGCCTGCACCGCGTCGTCGGCCCGGCTGCCGGTCAGCAGCATGACCAGCATGGTCACCCCCAGGCCGGCGACCACCACCCCCTGCGCCGCCACCACGGCGGCCGCGGCGGTGATCCGCCCGGGCCGGGAGGGCTCGGAGGTGCGGGGGGCGTCGGCGGAGGATGCGTCCGTGGTCACACCGCCAGGGTAGCCGGGCGGGCCTTCCGGACCTCCGTCCGTCCCGGGCCGCCCCTCCCGGGGCCGTCCGTCTGGGCCGCCGGCGGCTGGGTACGCTGCACACCATGCGCGCGCTCCTCGTGGTCAACCCGGCAGCCACCACCACCAGTGCCCGCACCCGAGACGTCCTCATCCACGCCCTGGCGAGCGACCTCAAGCTGGAGGTCGCCACCACCGAGTACCGGGGGCACGCGCGCGACCTGGGGCGGCAGGCGGTCCAGCGCGGGGAGATCGAGCTGGTCATCGTGCTCGGCGGCGACGGCACCGTCAACGAGGTCGTCAACGGGCTGCTGCACGCCGGCCCCGCCCCCGAGGCCCTCCCCCGCCTCGCGGTCGTGCCGGGCGGTTCGACCAACGTCTTCGCCCGCGCCCTGGGCCTGCCCAACGACGCGGTGGAGGCCACGGGCGCGCTGCTGGCCGCGCTGAACTCCGGCGGCGAGCGCACTGTGGGCCTGGGCCTGGCGGCCGGTACGCCGGGGACGGACGACGCGGAGGTGCCGGCCAGGTGGTTCACCTTCTGCGCGGGCCTCGGCTTCGACGCGGGTGTGGTGGGCCGGGTCGAGCAGAAGCGCGAGGGCGGCAGGCGCTCGACGCACGCCCTCTACGTGCGCCAGGTGGTGCGGCAGTTCCTGGGCGACCCCTACCGGCGCCACGGGACGATCACCCTGCGGCGGCCCGGCGAGGAGCCGGTCGAGGAGCTGGCGCTGTCCATAGTCTGCAACACCGCGCCCTGGACCTATCTGGGCAACCGCCCGGTGTACGCGGCCCCCCGCGCCTCCTTCGACACCGCCCTCGACGTGCTCGGACTGACCCGGCTCACCCCCTCCGCGGTGACCCGATACGGCACCCAGCTGCTGACCTCCACGCCCGAGCGCGGCCCGCACGGAAAGCACGCCGTCTCGCTTCACGACCTCACAGACTTCACCTTGGAATCACAGGTGCCACTGCCGTTTCAGATGGACGGTGACCACCTGGGACTGCGTACGAGCGTGACGTTCACAGGCGTACGCCGTGCACTGCGTGTGATTGTGTAAGTGGATGTGGTGAAAGTCCTTTCACTCGAACGTTTAGGCCAGGTTCCACCCCCTGGAAGTACGGCTGTGACCTAGTCGACACCAAGGAATCAAAAAAAACTTTCCGGAAGGGGTTGTATCCGCCGCCGAGGTTTGCGAGTCTCTTCATGGCGATCGGGACGGTCGACGCCGACCCCCTTGAGAGCCCCGAATCCACCTCCTCATCCCTCGGGACACTCCCGGCGAAGCCGGGCGCTGCCCCTTCCCTTGTGGAGGGATTCGTGAAAGCGTTCACATTCACAAGCAATTACCGCAACGCGTAGGAGATGGAGCAGCCATGGACTGGCGTCACAACGCCGTTTGCCGCGAGGAAGACCCCGAGCTCTTCTTCCCCATCGGCAACACCGGTCCTGCGCTGCTGCAGATCGAGGAAGCCAAGGCCGTCTGCCGCCGCTGCCCCGTGATGGAGCAGTGCCTGCAGTGGGCCCTGGAGTCCGGCCAGGACTCCGGTGTCTGGGGTGGCCTCAGTGAGGACGAGCGCCGCGCTATGAAGCGCCGCGCCGCCCGCAACCGGGCGCGCAAGGCCACTGCCTGACGCCCACCCCGCCACCTGCTGCCCCCGAGCCGCAGCGCGCAGTGCCCACAGTGCGCACCGCACAGACGATGATGCCGAGCCCCGGACCGTGCTCACCACGGTCCGGGGCTCGGTGCTGTGCGGAGCCCGGTGCCGGACGGGCTGACGCACGGTGCGACGCCGGGCGCGGGCCCGCGTCCGGCGTCAGCGCCTCTCAGGCTCCACGGGGATGTCCAGGACCACCCGGGTGCCGCCCCCGGGGGCCGGGAGCATGTCGAAGCCCCCGTCCAACTCCCCCTCCACCAGCGTCCGCACGATCTGCAGCCCCAGGTTCCCCGCGGTGCGCACGTCGAAGTCCTCCGGCAGACCGCGCCCGTCGTCCTGCACGGTGACCAGCAGCCGGCCCTCTCCGTGGCCGGCGCCCGCGCCGCGGACGGCCGCGACCTCGACCGTGCCCCGCTCCCCCGGCCGGAAACCGTGCTCCAGCGCGTTCTGCAGCACCTCCGTGAGGACCATGGACAGCGGGGTGGCCACCTCGGCCGCCAGTACGCCGAAGCGTCCCGTACGCCGCCCGGTGACCATGCCCGGGGAGATCTCGGCGACCATCGCCAGCACCCGGTCGGCTATCTCGTCGAACTCCACCCGCTCGTCCAGCGTCTGGGAGAGCGTCTCGTGGACGATCGCGATCGAGCCGACCCGGCGGACGGCCTCCTCCAGCGCCTCCCGCGCGGTGCCCCCGGTGCCCGCGCCGATCCGCCGGGCCTGGAGGCGCAGCAGGGCCGCGACGGTCTGGAGGTTGTTCTTCACCCGGTGGTGGATCTCCCGGATGGTGGCGTCCTTGGTGATCAGCTCCCGCTCCCTGCGGCGCAGTTCGGTGACGTCGCGCAGCAGGATGAGCGAACCGATCCGCACCCCCTTCGGTTTGAGCGGGATGGCTCGCAGCTGGACGACGCAGCCGTTGCCCTCGATCTCGGTCTCGCGCGGCGCCCAGCCGCTGGCGAGCTTGACCAGCGACTCGTCCACCGGGCCGCGGGAGGGCGCCAGTTCGGCGGTGGCCTGGCCCAGGTGCAGCCCGACCAGATCGGCGGCCAGGCCCAGCCGGTGGTAGGCGGAGAGCGCGTTGGGGCTGGCGTACTGGACGACGCCGTCGGCGCCGAGTCTGATCAGCCCGTCGCCGACCCGCGGGGAGGCGTCCATGTCGACCTGCTGGTCGGGGAAGGGAAACGATCCCGCGGCGATCATCTGCGCCAGGTCCGAGGCGCTCTGCAGATAGGTCAGCTCCAGCCTGCTGGGCGTACGCACGGTCAGCAGGTTGGTGTTGCGGGCGATGACGCCCAGGACGCGGCCCTCGCGGCGCACGGGGATGGACTCCACCCGGACCGGCACCTCCTCGCGCCACTCGGGGTCGCCCTCGCGGACGATCCGGCCCTCGTCCAGGGCGGCGTCCAGCAGCGGCCGGCGCCCCCTGGGCACAAGGTGGCCGACCATGTCGTCCTGGTAGGAGGTGGGTCCGGTGTTGGGGCGCATCTGCGCCACGGAGACGTAGCGCGTGCCGTCCCGGGTCGGGACCCACAGCACCAGGTCGGCGAAGGAGAGGTCGGACAGCAGCTGCCACTCGGAGACCAGCAGGTGCAGCCACTCCAGGTCGGAGTCGCCGAGGGCGGTGTGCTGGCGTACGAGGTCGTTCATGGAGGGCACGGTGTGAGCCTAACCGGCGACCGATCCGGTCGTACGTCTGTGCATACGCGCCGTCGTGCGCAAGAATTGACGGCAGCCGCCACAGCGAACCGCTGATGCGTTCAAGGCGTGGACACGGGTCGGTGACCCGGTCCACAATGGCGGCAGGCTTCTGCCCTCCCCGCACAGGAGGGTGGAACGAGACCGGGCGCTCTCTGCCCTGACTGTGCCTGGTCTCCGATCGCTCCGGGCTGCGGTGCCGGACGGGTTGAGGGTCCCGTCCCGGCGCCGCGGCCCGCGGGTGTCCTAAGGGCCTCTCAGTGCCTCCGGGGGCCTCCCGAGGCCTCCCGTCACCCCCTCCGTCTCCTGCTCGCTTCCGCCCGGCTCCGCCGCGCGCATACGGAAGACGAACGCGCGAGCGGCCGGACCCCGCGGAAACGAGAAGGTGCGGGGTCCGGCCGGTGGAAGGTGCGGTCAGCGGGTCTCGGTGACCTTCGCCAGGGCGCGGGGGGCGTCCGGGTCCTGGCCGCGTGCGATGGTCACCTCGTAGGCCAGCATCTGCAGCGGGAGGATCTCCAGGATCGGCTGGAGCTCCTCGGGCACGTCCCCGGTCGGCAGGACGAAGCCGGCGGAGGCCTCGGCCACCTGCCGCTCGGGGCCGATGACGACGAGGTCGGCGCCGCGGTCCCTCAGCCGGTCGAGGACGGGCTGGAGCGCCTGGCCGCCCCTGCCGTCGGTGACGATGGCGATCACCGGGGATACGTTGTCGACCATCGCCAGCGGGCCGTGCAGCAGGTCGGCGCCGGAGTAGGACAGGGCGGGGATGTAGCTGGTCTCCATCAGCTTCAGCGCCGCCTCCTTGGCCGTCGGGTAGCCGTAGCCGCGGGAGGTGATGACCATGCGCTCGGCGAAGCGGTAGCGGGCGGCCAGCCGCCTGACCTCGTCCCGGCGGGCCAGGACCGACTCGGCGAGGTCGGGCAGCGCCTTGGCCGCGCTGCCGGAGGCGCCGCCCGCGCCGTCCGTTCCGCCGGCGGCCCGCAGGCCCTCGACCAGGAGGTACAGGGACAGCAGTTCGGCGGTGTAGGTCTTGGTCGCGGGCAGCGCCCTCTCCGGGCCGGCCAGGATGTCGATGTGGAACTCGGCGGCCTCGGCCAGCGGGGAGCCGGGGTTGTTGGTCACGGCCAGGGTGACGGCTCCCGCCTCGCGCGCCGCCCGGGTGGAGGCGACCAGGTCGGGGGAGCCGCCGGACTGGCTGACGGCGACGACCAGGCAGTCGGTGAGGTCCTGCCGGGCCCCGTAGGCGGTGGTGGTGGACATGGAGGTGAGGCCGCAGGGCATGCCCAGCCGGATCTCCAGCAGGTACTTCGCGTAGAGGGCGGCGTTGTCGGAGGTGCCGCGCGCGGTGAGCAGCACGAAGCGGGGCCGGCGCGCCGCGATGCGTTCGGCGGTCTCGCGGATCCCGGGCGCGCCCTCGTCGAGGATCCGCCGGAGCACGGCGGGCTGCTCGGCCATCTCGCCGGACATGATCCGGCCCGGCCGCTCGCCGTGCGGTGCGGGGGTCGCGGCCGGGGTCGTGGCGGACATGCTGGGGGCCTCCCGTTGTCTGTGGTGCGTACGGTCCACGGAGCTCAGCCGTCGGTTCCCCGGCCGGCGATGACCTCCGCGGCGGCCCGTCCGCAGACGCGGGCGGCGCCGTGGGTCGCGATGTGGAGTGCTCCGGAAGGCGGCGCCTGGGGCAGGCCCATCTCGACCACGACCGTGTCCGGCCGGGCGGTGAGCAGGGCGTCCAGGGCGTCCGCCATCCAGGGGTGCCGGTGGACGTCGCGTACCACTGCGACGATCCTACGGCCGGCCGCCTCCTCCAGCACCTGTGCGGCCGGTCCGCCCCGCCCCGCCCGTTCGGCCCGCTCGCGGCTCCAGGATCCGGTCGCGGTGCCCGGGAGCAGTTCCGCCAGTTCGGCGGCCAGGCCCCAGGGCGTCTCGTCGCCGACGGCGATGTTGGCCACGGGGGTGAAGGCGGCGACGTACGGCGGTGCGGTCAGGGGCGTGTGGTCCCGCCGGACGGTGACCTTCAGCGCGCGGCGGGCGGCCTCCAGCCCGACCCGGGGATCGGCGGGCGTCGCCTCCCCGGCGCGGGCGGACGCCTCGGCGGTCCAGCGGGCCAGGGCGCGGACCCGGTCGGCGGCGTCGGCGAGCCGTTCCTCCGGCAGCTCGCCCTCGGCCACGGCGCGCACCAGGGCGTCGCGCAGGCGCAGCACGGTCTCCTCGTCGGCCAGTCCCCCGCCGACGCAGAGGGCGTCCGCGCCCGCGGCGACGGCCAGGACGCTGCCGCGCTCGATGCCGTAGGTCCCCGCGATGGCCCGCATCTCCATGCCGTCGGTGACGATCAGGCCCTCGAAGCCGAGCCCGCCCTCGCTGTGGGGCGCGCGCAGCAGGCCGGTCAGGGCGGCGGGGCTGAGCGTCCCCGGAAGCGCCGGGTCCAGGGCGGGCAGCAGGATGTGCGCGCTCATCACGCACTTGCTGCCCGCGGCGACCGCGGCCCGGAAGGGGACGAGTTCGCGCTCCGCGAGCGTGGCCAGGTCGGCGTCGATGCGCGGCAGGGCGTGGTGGGAGTCCACGCTGGTGTCGCCGTGCCCGGGGAAGTGCTTGGTGCAGGCGGCGACTCCGGCGGACTGCAGCCCCTCGACCCAGGCGGCGGTGTGCCGGGCCACCAGGTCCGGTGCGGAGCCGAAGGAGCGGACGCCGATGACCGGGTTGTCGGGGTTGGAGTTGACGTCGGCCGAGGGCGCCCAGTTGAGGTTGACCCCGCACTCGGCGAGCCTGCGCCCCAGTTCGCGGGCGACGGCGCGGGTCAGTGCGGTGTCGTCGACCGTGCCCAGGGCGTGGTTGCCGGGGAAGGACGACCCCGTGCGCGCCTCCAGCCGGGTGACGTCGCCGCCCTCCTCGTCGATGGCCACCAGTACGTCGGGGCGGACACCGCGCAGCTGGGCGGTGAGCGCGGCCAGCTGCGCGGGAGATGTGATGTTGCGGCCGAACAGGCCCACCGCGGCGAGCCCCTCGTCCAGCCGGCGCAGCAGCCAGCCGGGCGCGGTGGTGCCGGTGAAGCCCGGCTGGAGGACGGCCAGGGCGTTGCGGACCAGGGTGCTGCCGGTGGTGCCGGTGAGAGTCGTCATGGGAGTGACGTCATCCCTTCACTGCGCCGGAGGTGAGGCCCGTGGCCATCTTCTTCTGGAGGAGCATGAAGAAGATCACCACGGGGAGTGCGATGAGGACGGAGCCCGCCATCAGGGCGCCGTAGTCCGTGCCGCGGTCGGTGGTGAAGTTCATCAGCCACACGTTGAGCGTGTACTTGTCGTTGTCCTGCAGCAGGATGTACGCGAACAGGTACTCGTTCCACGCGGTCACCAGGGCGAAGATGGAAGCCGCCGCGAGACCCGGGGCGACCAGCGGGAAGATGACCCGCCAGAAGGCGCCCATCCGGGTGCAGCCGTCCACCATCGCGGCCTCCTCCAGCTCCTTGGGCACGTTGATCACGAAGCCGCGGATCATCCAGGTGGCGAAGGGCAGCACCGAGACCGTGTAGACGACGATCACGCCCCAGTACTCGTTGAGCGCGCCCAGGTTGTTGAGCTGGATGTAGATGGGGATGAGCATCGCGGTCGGCGGCAGCAGCTGGACGAGGATGAGGACCGTCATGAACGGCTTGCGGCCGTAGAAGTCGAAGCGGCCGATGGCGAACGCCGCGATGGTGCCGATGAAGATGGCGCCGGCCACCGAGGTGCCGCAGATGATCAGGCTGCTCTGGATGGCGGTCCAGAAGTTCGGGGACTCGGTGGCGCGGACGAAGTTGTCCAGGGTGAAGGAGGAGGGCCACAGCGTCTGGTCGTAGCTGCGGATCTCGCGGTTGGGCCGGAAGGCGCTGAGGACCAGCCAGTAGACCGGGAAGGCCATCACCGCGAAGGCGCACAGGCCCAGCACGTCGTACAGCAGGCGGCTGCGCCCCCGGTCCGGGCGCAGTTCGTACGCCGAGTCGTCGCCGGTGGCCGCCTCGGGAGCCGCCACGGGCGTGGTGGCGGGCGGGGTGGAGGTGCTCACTCGACCTCTCCTGTCTTCATCAGCTGACGCAGGTAGTACACGGCCACGCCGGAGAGCAGCAGCACGGTGATGAGCGCGATCGCCGTGCCCTGGCTGAACGAGGCGCTCTCGAACGCCTTGCTGAACGAGTACAGGCCCAGCAGCTCGTACTCGGGCTCCGGCTTGTTGGAGCGCATCAGGAAGATCTGGCCGAAGACGTTGAAGTCCCAGATCACCGAGAGGGTGGTCACCATCTGGAAGACCGGCTTGATCACCGGGAAGACCACGTGGCGGAAGACCCCGAGGGCGTTGGCGCCGTCGAGCCGGGCCGCCTCCTCCAGTTCCGCCGGCACCTGGGTGAGCGCGGCGTACAGGGTGATCACCACGAACGGGATCGCCCCCCACACGACCACCGCGCCGATGACGGTGAAGCCCTGCCAGGGTTCGAGGAACCAGTTGTGGCCCTGGAAGTCCACTCCGGGCAGCCTGCTCAGCAGGTTGTTGACCACGCCGTAGTCGGAGTCCGACAGCCAGCGGAAGATCGAGGTGGCCACCAGCAGCGGCATCGACCAGGCGGCCACCAGGGCCCCGGTCAGCAGCAGCCGCACCCAGGTGGACAGGCGCTGCATCAGCAGGGCCAGCCCCAGTCCCAGCCCCATGGTCGCCGTCACGCAGACCACCATGAACAGCACGGTGCGGACGGTGACCGCCCAGAAGTGGGGGTCGCCCAGGATGTTGGAGAACTGCTCGAAGCCCACCCACGGCGGGGTGGTGCCGCCCCACAGGTGTGCGCGGCGCATGTCCTGGAAGGACATGATCACCGTCTTCACCAGCGGGTAGGCGAAGACGGCGCCGACCGCGACGATCGCCGGGGCGATCAGCAGGTACGGCAGTCTCGCGCTCTTGCCCCGCCCGCTTCGCGGGCGGCCCGGGGAGGGGCGGGACGGCCGGGGCGGCTTCGGCCCGGGACGGTGCGGTACGGCCGCCGGCGGGTCGGCGGCTTTGGTGTCGGCGGCGGTCACGGCGCTGGCCTTCCGTTCGTTCTCTTCACCGAAGGGCGGGGGCGGAGGATGCGAGGGCGTCCTCCGCCCCCCGCGGAATGCGCCGGAAGGCCCCGGGGTCGAGGGGCCTTCCGGCACGTTCTCAGGCCTCGTTGTTGATCAGTTCGTCGATCTTCTTGTCGGCCTTCTCGGTGGCGTCGGCCACCGAGGTGCCCTTGAGGACCTCCAGCAGCATGTTCTCCAGCACGTTCTGGCTCTCGATCGCGGTCCAGCCGGGGGCGATCGGGGTGAACCAGGCGTCCGGGACCGCGTTGGCGATCGGGGCGGTCTCGGGCTTGTCCTTCAGCGGCTCGAGCTGCTCGGTGTTGTTCGGCAGGATGTTCTTGGAGGCCAGGACCTCCATCGACTTCTCGCTGGTGAACATCGATATCCAGTCCTTGGCCAGGTCCTGGACCCCGGACTTCTGGACCACCGCGAGGTCGGAGCCGCCGATGAAGGACGGCAGCGCCTCGCCGTTCGGGCCGGGCATCCCGGCGGTGGCGATCTTGCCCTTCAGCTCCGGGTTGCCGTTCTCGCCCTCGACGACGCTGCCGGCCTCCCACCCGTTGCCGTAGATCAGCGCGGCCTTCTCGTTGGCCATCACATTGGCGTGGTCCTGCTCGTCCTTGGTCCGGTCGCCGTTGTTGTACTCCTTGACCAGGTCGATGAAGTGCTGGATGCCCTTGCGCGCCTCGGGGGTGCTCAGGGTGGCCTTCCACTCGCCCTTGCCCTCGTCGTACTCGGCGATCTGCCCGCCGTACGCGGCGACGTAGGACATGGCGGCGTACCAGTAGCGGCCGGGCAGGTAGAGGGAGGAGAAGGCCTCGTCGTCGCCGTACTCCTTCGCGACCTCGTTCAGCGCCTTCTTCAGCTCGTCCTCGGTCTGCGGCAGTTCCTTGGTGCCCGCGCCCTTGTCGAACATCTCCTGGTTGAAGATCGCGACGCGCGCCCCGGCGTAGTAGGGGACGCAGTAGAGCTTGCCCTCGAAGGAGCAGGTGTCCTTCAGGCCCTGGATCCAGGTGTCGGAGTTGTCGTACTGCTCCGGGTCGATCTCGGCGAGGGCCCCGTTGAGGATGTAGGTCATGGTCTCGGTGTTGCCGAGCTCGACCACGTCGGGGAACTTGTCACCGCCCAGCGCCGCGTCGAGCTTCTTGGCCTTGTCGCCCCACTGCTGGTACTGGACCTTGACCTTGACCTTCGGGTACTTCTTCTTGAACTGGGCGTTGACGTCCTCCACCAGCTCGGGCCAGGTGCTCTGGGCGTCGTTCATCAGCCAGACGGTGAGGGTCTCGTTCCGCTCCTTGGGATCCTTGGAGGACTTGTCCTCTCCGCCCCCGCCGCAGGCGACGAGACCGGTCGTCATCGCCACGGCGCCGATCGCCGCTACGAGCTTGCGCTTCACGTGCTTCTCCTTCGGGATGCCGGAAATCCCCCGCCCACCGCTCGGGATCTCCGCTCCCGCCGGATGGCCGCTTCTGCCGTACCTCGTGTGCGCGGCGGCGCGGGGATGCGCCGGCGTGCGACGAGTACTGCCCGTGGGGCTGGGCCGGCCTTAGTGGTTTAGACCAGTGCCCGCAGCTTGGCCTAGACCTATATCGCTGTCAACGGTGTATAAAGCTCGCGGTCGCATCCGTTACCGGACCGACATCTGAGCCGGGACGCCCCCGGGGACGGCTGCCGTGCCACGATGTGATCCGCTACGTACGGAGGAAGCCGGTGACGGCACTGGAGAAGTCACGACACGACTCGGGAAGGCGCGTGATGGAGAGCGACGGGGCCACGAACACCGCTGCCGGAGCGGGCGCCCGCTCCGCCGGGGGCGGCGCCGCCGGGCGCACCGCGCGCGTGCCCAAGTACTACCGGCTCAAGCGCCATCTGCTGGAGATGACCGAGACGATGCCCCCGGGCACCCCGGTCCCACCGGAGCGCACGCTCGCCGGCGAGTTCGACACCTCCCGCACCACAGTGCGCCAGGCGCTCCAGGAACTGGTCGTCGAGGGGCGGCTGGAGCGCATCCAGGGCAAGGGCACCTTCGTGGCCAAGCCCAAGGTCGCCCAGGCGCTCCAACTCACCTCCTACACCGAGGACATGCGCGCCCAGGGCCTGGAGCCCACCTCCCAGTTGCTGGACATCGGCTACGTCACCGCCGACGACCGGCTCGCCGGGCTGCTGGACATCCCCTCCGGGGACCGCGTCCTGCGGATCGAGCGGCTGCGGCTGGCCAGCGGTGAGCCGATGGCCATCGAGACCACGCACCTGTCGCAGAAGCGCTTCCCGGCCCTGCGCCGCAGCCTGGTGAAGTACTCCTCCCTCTACACGGCCCTGGCCGAGGTGTACGACGTCCACCTCGCCGAGGCGGAGGAGACCATCGAGACCTCCCTGGCCACCCCGCGCGAGGCGGGCCTGCTGGGCACGGACGTCGGCCTGCCGATGCTGATGCTCTCCCGGCACTCCCGCGACACCGAGGGCGAGCCGGTGGAGTGGGTGCGCTCGGTCTACCGCGGCGACCGCTACAAGTTCGTCGCCCGCCTCCAGCGCCCCGGCCGGCACCCGCAGCACCGGTGACACGGGGCGGGCCGTCGGCCCGGATTCCCGACGCGTCCACGGCGATCTCGAGGATGGAGCGCAGCGATGCCCGTACCGCCGGAAGGCCCCGGGTCCCTCCCACACGTCACACCGGCACGCGTGGTGATCGGCCTCTGCCTGCTCGCTCCCTTCGTCGCGATGCTGTGGGTCGGCTCGTACGCCAGGACGGAGCCGACGCTCGCCGGGATGCCGTTCTTCTACTGGTACCAGATGCTCTGGGTGCCCGTCTGCGCCGTGCTGACGTCCGTGGCGTACGTACTGGTGCGGCGTGAGCGGGCGGCACGGCGCGGCGCGGAACGCCGGGAGGGGCGGGGGCGCCCGGGAACGGGGAAGGGCGAAGACCGCCACCGGTGAAAAGCCGTCGCGCCACCGGGTACGGAGTGCGCCGCGCCGGGTCCGCGCCGAGCGCCTCCCCGCCGCGCCCACCCGAGCCCCGCACCCATCACCCGGACACCTCTCAACACAACATGTAGGGGTGCTGGATCGAGGCGGCACAAGATGTATGCTCATCTCGCTGTCGCCGCAGGGGAATCCGGTGTGAGTCCGGAGCTGTCCCGCAACGGTGTGCGACGGGCCGCCCCCATGTCGTCCGCACGGGCCGCGGCCCGCCGCGAGTCCGATCACCTGCCGACGGTGTTCAGTCACGTCCGGGCCTCGTGGGTTGGGCCGGCGGACGCGTGCGGTGCGCCCCCTTCCGGCCGGGTGCGCCCGTGAGCGCCTGTCGTACCTTCCCCCGGGGCCGCCGGCCCACGAGGGAGAGCACCGAAGTGACCATCTCATCAGCGGAGCCCGCCACGGCCCCCGCAGCGGGGGACGACCATCCCGGCACCGCGCTGCTGCGCACCCTGACCGAGCTCGCCGCCGACCTGCCCGCCACCGACCCCGGCCGGGTCGCCGCCGCCGCGCTGCGCGGGCGCCACCCCGGCGCGGACGAGACCCGGTTGCGGTCCCTGGCCACCGAGGCCGCGGCCGGCCTCATCGCCGAGGAGCCCGAGTACTCGCGGCTCGCGGCACGGCTGCTCGCCCAGGCGATCCGTCAGGAGGCCGCCGGGCAGGGCTCGGTGTCCTTCTCCGCGTCGGTGGCGGTCGGCCACCGGCAGGGGCTGATCGCCGACCGCACGGCCGCGTTCGTCGCCGGGCACGCGGGGCGGCTCGACGCGCTGGCCGAGGAGGCCGTCGCCGGCGGCGCCGACGACCGCTTCGGCTACTTCGGGCTGCGCACGCTCCACTCCCGCTACCTGCTGCGCCACCCGGTGACCCGCGATGTGATCGAGACGCCGCAGTACTTCCTGCTGCGCGTGGCCTGCGGACTGGCCGGCGAATCCTCCGGGCGCGCGCTGGAGGAGGTGGCCGAGCTGTACCGGCTCACCAGCACGCTCTCCTACCTCCCCTCCTCCCCCACCCTGTTCAACTCCGGCACCCGGCACCCCCAGATGTCCTCCTGCTACCTGCTGGACTCCCCCCGGGACGAACTGGACTCGCTCTACGAGCGCTACCACCAGGTCGCGCGCCTGTCCAAGCACGCCGGCGGCATCGGGCTGTCGTTCTCGCGGATCCGCTCGCGGGGGTCGCTCATCCGCGGCACCAACGGCCACTCCGGCGGCATCGTGCCGTTCCTGAAGACCCTGGACGCCTCGGTCGCGGCCGTCAACCAGGGCGGCCGGCGCAAGGGCGCGGCCTGCGTCTACCTGGAGACCTGGCACGCCGACATCGAGGAGTTCCTCGAACTGCGCGACAACACCGGCGAGGACGCCCGCCGCACCCACAACCTCAACATCGCCCACTGGATCCCGGACGAGTTCATGCGCCGGGTCGAGGCGGACACCGACTGGTCGCTGTTCTCCCCCTCCGACGTCCCCGAGCTGGTCGACCTGTGGGGCGAGGAGTTCGACGCCGCCTACCGCCGCGCGGAGACGGCCGGGCTGGCGGTGAGGACGCTCCCGGCCCGCACCCTCTACGCCCGGATGATGCGCACCCTCGCCCAGACCGGCAACGGCTGGATGACGTTCAAGGACACCGCCAACCGCACGGCCAACCAGACCGCCGAGCCGGGCAACGTCGTCCACTCCTCCAACCTCTGCACCGAGATCCTGGAGGTCACCGACGACGGCGAGACGGCCGTGTGCAACCTGGGCTCGGTCAACCTCGCGGCCCACCTGCGCGACTTCGCCGACGGGGAACCGCGCCCCGGCGAGGAGCTGGACTGGGAGCGGCTGGACGCCACCGTCCGCACCGCCGTGCTCTTCCTCGACCGCGTGGTGGACGTCAACTACTACCCCACCGGGCAGGCCGCCGCCTCCAACTCCCGCTGGCGCCCGGTGGGTCTGGGGCTGATGGGCCTGCAGGACGTCTTCTTCCGGCTGCGCCTGCCCTTCGACTCCCCCGGGGCCCGGCGGCTGTCCACCCGCATCTCCGAGCGGATCATGCTCGCCGCCTACGAGGCGTCCGCGGACCTCGCCGAGCGCCACGGCCCGCACCCGGCGTGGTCCGCGACCCGCGCCGCCCGCGGGGTGCTCCACCCCGACCACTATCCGGACGCGGAGATCACCTGGCCGCGGCGATGGGCCGCGCTGCGGGAGCGGATCGCCACAACGGGCCTGCGCAACTCCCTGCTGCTGGCCGTCGCCCCGACCGCGACCATCGCCTCGATCGCGGGCGTCCACGAGTGCGTCGAGCCCCAGGTCTCCAACCTCTTCAAGCGCGAGACGCTCAGCGGCGAGTTCCTCCAGGTGAACTCCTGCCTGGTGGCGGACCTCAAGCGGCTGGGCCTGTGGAACGAGCGGACCCGCGAGGCGCTGCGCGAGTCCGGCGGCTCGGTGGCGGAGCTGTCCTGGATCCCCGCGGAGATCCGCGCGCTGTACCGCACGGTCTGGGAGATCCCGCAGCGCGCCCTGATCGACATGGCGGCCGACCGCACCCCCTTCCTGGACCAGGGCCAGTCGCTCAACCTGTTCATGGAGACGCCCACCATCGGCCGGCTCAGCTCGATGTACGCCTACGCCTGGAAGCGCGGCCTGAAGACCACCTACTACCTGCGCTCGCGCCCCGCCACCCGCATCGCGCGGGCGGCCTGGGCCGCCGCACCCGCGCAGGCGGCCCCGGACCCCGAAGCGGCCGCCTGCTCCCTGGAGAACCCCGAGTCCTGCGAGGCATGCCAGTGACCGCCACCGCTCCCGAGACCCCCGCTTCCCGGAACCTGCTGGACCCGGGCTTCGAGCTCACCCTGCGCCCGATGCGCTACCCGGCCTTCTACGAGCGCTACCGCGACGCGATCAGGAACACCTGGACCGTGGAGGAGGTGGACCTCCACTCCGACGTGGCCGACCTCGCGAAGCTCTCCCCGGGCGAGCGGCACCTGATCGGGCGGCTGGTCGCGTTCTTCGCCACCGGCGACTCCATCGTGGCCAACAACCTGGTGCTGACCCTCTACAGGCACATCAACTCCCCCGAGGCCCGGCTCTACCTCAGCCGGCAGCTCTTCGAGGAGGCCGTGCACGTCCAGTTCTACCTGACCCTGCTGGACACCTACCTCCCCGATCCCGACGACCGCGCCGCCGCCTTCGCAGCCGTGGAGAACATCGACTCCATCCGCGAGAAGGCGCGGTTCTGCTTCAGGTGGATCGACGAGGTCGAGAGGATCGACCGGCTGGAGAGCCGGGCCGACCGCCGCCGGTTCCTGCTGAACCTGATCTGCTTCGCGGCGTGCATCGAGGGCCTGTTCTTCTACGGCGCCTTCGCCTACGTCTACTGGTTCCGCTCCCGCGGCCTGCTGCACGGCCTGGCCACCGGCACCAACTGGGTCTTCCGCGACGAGTCGATGCACATGTCGTTCGCCTTCGACGTGGTCGACACCGTACGCCGGGAGGAGCCGGAGCTTTTCGACGACGAGCTGCGGCGGCAGGTCGGGGAGATGCTGGAGGAGGCCGTCGAGGCCGAGCTGCAGTTCGCCCGCGACCTGTGCGGCGAGGGCCTGCCGGGGATGAACACCGAGTCGATGCGCGAGTACCTGCGGTGCGTGGCGGACCAGCGGCTGGTCCGGCTGGGCTTCCCCGCCCGCTACGGCGCCGGCAACCCGTTCCCGTTCATGGAGCTGCAGGACGTCCAGGAGCTGACCAACTTCTTCGAGCGCCGTGCCTCGGCCTACCAGGTCGCGGTGGAGGGCTCGGTCTCCTTCGACGACGACTTCTGACGGCGACTTCTGACGGCACTTCCGGGGGCGGCTTCCGGCGGCGGCTTCCGGCGGCGGCTTCCGGCGGCGGCTTCCGAGTCCTCCACCCCGCGGACGCGCGTGTTCCCGGGCCCGCGCGGGCCCGGGAACACGCGGGGGAGGGAGCGGTGGCCCGTCAGCAGCCGCCGCAGTTGTAGTACGTCACGTCCCAGTGGTTGCTCTCGCGGTAGTAGACGTTCCCCGAGCCCGACTGGTACTTGCTGCCGCCGATGTAGGTGAAGCGGCTGGTGATGTAGTTGTTCAGACAGGTGGAGAGGCTGTAGTCCAGCTTGTAGCCGTTCCAGTGGCTGTACGTCCCGCTCGCGTGGCCGGTCTCCGTGCCGCCCGTGACGTTGAGGGCGCAGCCGCTGGCGCTCTTGAGCGTCTCCGCCCCCTGCACCGTGGCCAGGTTGATCTGCTCGAACGAGGTGCAGGTGGAGTTGTAGCGGTCCGAGCAGCCGCCGCTGGAGGACCAGGTGATGCCCGCCGCGCGGAAGCGGCTGGTCGCCTGGGAGTGCGTCAGCTTGGTGACCAGGGCCGCCGCTGGGGCCTGGGCGGACACCCCGCCCGGGGCCGCCGCGGCCGGGGCCGCCTGGGCGGCGCCCGGCAGGGCCAGGAGCGCCAGCGACAGCACCGGGACGCCGATCGCCGCACGCCACAGTGACTTCTTCATGGGGGGACCTTTCCGTGGGGGGTGGGGACCGAGTCGTGCCGTGGGGGGCGCGGGCTCAGACGCCGCAGCTGGGCGCCGACCAGAAGCGGCTGGAGCGGTGGTCGACGTGGACGTGGTCGTTGTGGCCGGAGTAGCCCGGGCCGAGGATGCCGTTGAAGCCGTGGTAGCGGGCCTGCTGCGCCATCCTGCACAGACTGTGCGAGCCGGCCCCGAGGTCGACGGCGTCACCGTAGAGGTGGCGGCTGTTGGAGGCGCCGCCCACCGCGCTGTTGCAGGCGTAGGAGCGGAAGCCGCTGGTCACCCGGATCGGCGCGTCACCCAGGGCGTGGCGCATGGCCTCCAGCTTCCACATGGAGATCAGGGCGTTGCGCTTGGCCGTCGCCGCGCTCACCGCGCCGCCGCTCCAGGTGGAGTTGCACTGGTTCAGCTCGGCGTAGGAGAAGTGGATCGGGGTGCAGTCCGCGTCCTGGAGGGCGTAGATCTTGCTGTAGGTCTGCGAGCCGGCAACGCCGTCGGCCGTCAGCCCGTACGCGGCCTGGAAGCGCTTGACGGCGGCGGCGGTGGCAGGTCCGTAGGAGCCGTCGAGGGCGAGCACGGCACCGTAGCCGGGGTAGCCGGAGACGCGGATCTGAAGCTCGGTGACGTCCGAGCCGGTCGCTCCCTGGGAAAGGGTGCGGGTCCAGGTGTAGCAGGTATCGGCCTGGGCCGTACTCGTATTGGCGGCGACGCCGACCAGGGTAGCTGCCGCGGCCATGACAACACTTCGCCTGCGCATGATGCCTCCGTGTCGGGGCGGTGGGGACTCCGAGACTGGCGGAGGGGGTCTACCCGCGTCAACACGCTGTCGGAAATTCCAATGGGCGGGCCTCTGAAGGCCCGCCCACCGTCACACGCCGTTCACCCCGTCCGCGGCGCACACCGCTCAGTCGTTGGGCACCGTCTCGTAGCGCGGGGTGTTCTCGGCCATCTGCCGCAGGACGTCCTTGCGCTCGCGCTTGGAGAGGCGGTCGATGTAGAGGCGGCCGTAGAGGTGGTCCGTCTCGTGCTGGAGGCAGCGCGCGAAGTACCCGGTGCCGCGCACCGTGATCGGCCTGCCCTCGGCGTCCTGCCCGCGCACGACGGCGTAGTCGGGGCGCGCGAGCGAGGCGTACGCGCCCGGCACCGACAGACAGCCCTCATTGGAGTCGTCCAGCACCCGCCGCTCGGCGGGCAGTTCCTCCAGCACGGGGTTGCAGACGACGCCGACGTGCCGCACGCCCTCGTCGTCCGGGCAGTCGTAGACGAAGACCTTCAGGTCGACACCGATCTGGTTGGCGGCCAGGCCGACGCCCTCGGCCGCGCGCTGACTGGCGAACATGTCGTCGACCAGCTTGGCCAGTTCGCCGTCGAACTCGGTGACGTCCCTGCACTCCCTGTGCAGCACCGGGTTGCCGACGACGGTGATCGGACGGGCGGTGCCGCGCTCGCGGTGGGCCCGCTCGCGCTCCTCGCAGTCCTCCGTGTCGACGACGAACCCCTCGTCGTCCACCCGCTGCCCGGTCTCGTGCTCCGCCATCTTCGCCGTACGCCTTCCTCGGTGCTCCACCACAACCCGTACAGAGTACGGGCAGACCCCCGGCTCCGTGTGCGGCCGGCCGGTCTCAGCAGACCTCTTCCAGGTCCCGCCACTCGCGGGTGTCGGGGCTGTCGGCGACCCAGCCGTCCAGCAGCCCCCGCACCAGGGAGGCCGGGGCCGCCAGACCGCACTCGCGCTCGGGCACCCACAGTTCCCCCGACGTCATGTGCCCCAGCGGCCCCGGGTGTCCGGGCACGCTGTGGTCGTGCGGATCGTGCCGGGGTGCGCCCTCGCCCTCGTCGCTGGGCATCCGGCTCTCCGAGCAGGAACGGCACAGCAGCCGCACCGACGAGGACCAGTCCTCGGCCGCGAAGCCCGCGTCCGCAGCCAGCGTCTCCAGCGCGTCCCGGTCCGCCTCGGTCGCCGCCTCCAGCAGCACCACCCAGGTGGGCACCGGCGAGGGCGCCCAGAGTTCTATCTCGTCGAAGACCGGATAGGCGTGGCCCGCGGCCGTGGTCCGCTCACCGTGCGGGACCCCGTCGTGCAGCACCACCTCGCCCCAGCGGCGCCCGGAGGACGGCAGCGGGATGTTCTGCACCTCGATGCGGGCCGGGTCCAGCCGCCGTCCCCACACCACCTCGGCCTCGCCCTCCGGCGACAGGCGCACCGCGGCGCTGCCCAGCTCCATGCCGGCCGGCGGGCCGGTGTGGAGCTGGGCGCCGCCGGCGGCCGGTGTCTCCGGCACCCGCAGGCCGTACGCCTGCCAGGCGCGCCGGGCCAGGGCCCAGTCCTGCAGCGCGGTGGCCGCGATGCCCACGTTCCACCAGTCGGGCGCTCCGGCCGACCGGTCCAGGAGCGCGACCGCGCGCAGTCCGGCGGCGCGCGCCTGCTCCCAGTCGTGCCGGAACTTGTGCAGCAGCGCGAGATTGAACCAGGACTCCGACAGCCACGGCTCCAGATCGGCGGCACGGGTCAGCAGCGTGCCGGCGTCCTCGTAGCGTCCGTCACCGATGAGCGTGAACGCGCGGTCGGTGACCACCCGCCAGTCGGCGGAGGGCCGGTGCCTTGCCTTGCCGAAGATCCTCACGATGTTCCCGCCTGACTCCCGCCTGCTGCTCCCGACCGTCCTCGCGGCCGTCTTCCCGCGGTCCCCGCCGCGGTGTCCGTGCCGCGGTCTTCTCCCAGCCGCGGTTCCCGGTTCGCATCCAACCATGCCCACCCGGGTGCGCGCTCATTACCCGTCGGTCGTAGGGGCGGTGAGCGGCAGGCGGCGGGCGGGCACGCCCGGCGCGGCGGCGCGCGGGGGCCTTCGGCCACCCGTGTCACGGCAGGCGGAAGCCGGGCGGATTGGCACGTTCGGGTGATGTGGTGGAGGCGCGGGGCGATGAGGCCGGGGTCGGGGCCGGTGCGGGGTGCGGAAAGCGGTGCGGGCCGCGCACCGGCGGCCCTCAGACCTGTTCCCCGCTCCCCTCGCCGCCCGGGCTCGCCAGTGGAGCGGTGCGGGGACGGCCCGCCGCGGGCTCCACCACGGGCTGCTCCGGCACGGCCTGCCCGGCGCGGATCACCTCGATGCGGCCCATCACCTTGGACCGCAGGTCGCCGGGCACCTCGTCATGGCCGCAGCACCGCTTGACCAGCTTCTTCACGGCCTGCTCCAGACCGTACTTCTCCAGGCACGGCGAGCACTCCTCGAAGTGCTCCCTGAACTTCGTCAGGTCGCCGTCGGGCATCTCGCGGTCCAGGTACTCGTACAGGTGGTCCAGGACCTCAGCGCAGTCCGTCTCGTGCGGCTCTCCGCAACTCATGAGCCCGAGCCTTTCCGGTCGTGCGACTCCTCGGGCGCGGCGGCGCCGTTCGCGCCCGCCGGGACCAGCCCGCGCTCGCGTGCGTAGTCCTCCAGCATGCCGCGCAACTGCCGGCGACCACGGTGCAGACGGGACATCACCGTGCCGATGGGCGTCCCCATGATGTCCGCGATCTCCTTGTACGCAAACCCCTCGACGTCCGCGAGGTAGACCGCGATCCGGAACTCCTCGGGGATGGCCTGGAGCGCCTCCTTCACGTCCGAGTCGGGCAGCCGGTCCAGCGCCTGCGACTCGGCCGAGCGCAACCCGGTCGACATGTGCGACTCGGCGCGCGCCAGCTGCCAGTCCTCGATCTCCTCGGCCGCGCTGCGCTGCGGTTCGCGCTGCTTCTTGCGGTACGAGTTGATGAAGGTGTTGGTGAGGATGCGGTACAGCCACGCCTTGAGGTTGGTGCCCTCGCGGAACTGGTGGAAGGACGCGTACGCCTTGGCGTACGTCTCCTGCACCAGGTCCTCCGCGTCCGCGGGGTTGCGCGTCATGCGCAGCGCGGCGGAGTACATCTGGTCCAGGAAGGCGAGGGCGTCCCGTTCGAAGCGCGCGTTCCGTTCGGCGTCCGTCTCCGTCTCCACGGGCTCCCTGGGCGCAGCGTCGTCGGTCGCGGCGACCGGACCCACCTCCTCCGATGCGGCTTCGAGTCCGTTGCCGGACCCATTCGAACCGGAGAATAGACGACGGTCCGTCCTCTCCGCCGTCCGGAAGGGGGCCTCCCCGACGGGTCCGGCGAGCCTCAGTGTCGCCCAGTCCACCTGGGCGGCTGTGGCACGGGTACCCACAGGGCGGGACGGGCATGCGATCGAACCCATGTCGGGTGGACTCCCTCTCCTCGCGCGTGCGTGCGGTCCGTACGTTTCCTGCACCGGCACAACACACCCGCGCGGGGCATCATTCCCGCGCCAGCCACCGGCGCACCGCGCCGGTGATCACACCGAGCGCCTCCTCCTGGCCGAGCGCCGCCCCCTTCGGCACGGCGAAGCCGTGGTCGCCGCCGGGCACCTCGACGACCTCCGTGCCCCCGGGGAACTCGGCGGGCCGCCCGAAGGGGTCGCGTCCGCCCTGGACGACCAGGGTCGGCACCCCCGCTCCCAGCAGTTCACCGGCCCGGGACCGCTCCGGCTTCCCCGGAGGATGCAGCGGGAAGGCCAGCGCGAGCACGGCGCGCGCCCCGAGCTCGGCGGCGGTCCGGCAGGCCACGCGCGCCCCGGCGCTGCGCCCTCCGGAGACGACCGGCAGCCCTTCCCTCTCCAGCGCGGGCCACACCGCCCGCCACCCCTCGTCCAGCTTCCCGGGCGCGGGCGCCAGTTTCCTGCCCGCCACCCGCCAGGGCTGCTCGACCAGGGCGACCGAGACGCCGTGCGCGGGCAGCGCGTCCGCCAGGGCCCGCAGGTCCCGCGCCTCGACGCCGCCCCCGGCGCCGTGGCCGAGCGCGAGGAGCAGGCGCGGCCGGGCGGCACGCCGCCAGGTGATCCGGGCCGGGCCGGCCGGTGTGGCCACCTCATCCGCGGTGCCGTTCCCGCCGGTGCTGTCGCTGCTGTCGTCGCTCACCGGCTCAGAACAGCGTCCCGGCCTCGGGGGCGTCAAGCTCCTCAACCAGCTCGGGCCCGTTGTTGCGCACGTTGCTGACCTCGCTGCGCACCGGATAGGCGCGCATGGTCCCGGGTGGCGGCGGGACCAGCAGTCCGCGCACCTCCTCCGCGTCGGTGCGGGCCGGGTCCAGCCAGGCGTCCCACCGGTCGGGGGTGAGCACCAGCGGCATCCTGGGGTGGATGTCGGCGAGGGAGCGCGGCCCCTCCTGTCCGGCGCCCGCGAACGGCTCGCCCTGCGCCTCCGTGGTGATCACCGCGCAGGTGGCCCACCAGGCCTGGGGGTGGTCCTCGGGCAGCGTCCTGTCCCGCCAGAACTCGTAGAGCCCGGCCATCGCCATCACCGAGCCGTCGGCGGGGGTCACGAAGTACGGCTGCTTGCGCGGCCGCTTCCGCCTGCCCTTCTCCTCCTCCTGCCGCTCGGCCGCCCCGGTGACCCACTCGTAGTACCCGTCGGCGGGCAGCAGGCAGCGCCGGGCGGCGAAGGGACGGCGGTAGGAGGGCTTCTCGTGCACGGTCTCGGCCCGCGCGTTGATCATCTTCACACCCACGTCCGGGGACTTCGCCCAGGAGGGCACCAGCCCCCAGCGCAGCGTCCTGAGCTGGCGCACGGGGCGCGGGTCGCCGCTGTCCTTCAGCGGCCGGTCCAGCACCGCGTACACCTGCTTGGTGGGGGCCACGTTCCAGTCGGGCGCCAGCTCCTCGGCCGGGTCCCGCTTCTCCACTCCGAAGAGCCCGGCCAGTTCACCGGCCGATCGGCTCGCCGCATACCGTCCGCACATGTCCGCCACCCTGCCACGCCCGTGCGGCCGGCGGCACCGTGACCGGCCGTACGGGCGCCCCGGAAGGGCCGTGGCAGACTGCGGAGCACCGCACTCGCGGCCGGGGGAGCGCGGCACGCGGGGCGGCGGAACGGGCCGGAACGGGCCGGAACGGGCCGGAACGGACGCAGCGGGCACGACGGACCGCGGGGGAAGAGGAGGGGGCGGCCGAACATGAACACGGAAGCGGGCGGCATCGCCGAGGTCTGGGACCGCGTCGTGGGGACGCAGCCCGACCCGTCCTTCGCGGTCGTGGCGGTCACCGGGCTGGTGGCCCTGGCAGTCGTCGCCGCGCGAGGGCCGTGGCGGGTGGCGCGGAACGCGGTGACCATCGCCCACGAGGGCGGGCACGGGATCGTGGCGCTGCTGACCGGGCGGCGGCTGGAGGGCATACGCCTGCACTCGGACACCTCCGGGCTGACCGTCTCCCGCGGCAGGCCGAGCGGGATCGGGATGGTGCTGACGGCCGCCGCCGGGTACACCGCGCCTTCGCTGCTCGGCCTGGCGGGGGCGTGGCTGCTGGCCGCCGGACACGTCACCGCACTGCTGTGGGGGGCCACGGCGCTGCTGCTGGCGATGCTGGTGATGGTGCGCAACGCCTACGGGATGCTCACCGTCGTCCTCACCGGCGGGGCGTTCTTCCTGGTGTCGTGGTTCGCCGGGACCGAGGTGCAGGCGGCGTTCGCCTACGGGGTGGTGTGGTTCCTGCTGCTGGGCGGTGTGCGGCCCGTCTTCGAACTCCAGGCCAAGCGCCGCCGGGGCGAGGCCCCGGACTCCGACGCAGACCAGCTCGCGCGGCTGACGAACGCGCCCGCGCCGCTGTGGCTCCTGCTCTTCCACGCCGTCGCGCTGTGCTCGCTGACCGGCGGCGGACGGTGGCTGCTGGGGCTGTGACGCCCCCGCTCCGGGCGCCCTCACCGGCGCCTCCCGCCCGGCCCGGCCCGACCGGACTCCGTCCGGCCCCGGCCGGTGGCGCGGCGCGCGGCCGCCGTCCGGGCGCCCTTCCCGGTGTCCGGTCAGGATTCCCGCCCCGCCGGAACCACTAAAGTTGGCCCCATGACCGACCACACCACTGTCTGGCCTGCGCCGCTCGCGTCCGGCGCCGTCGACGCGACCGTCACCGTGCCCGGATCGAAGTCGGTCACCAACCGCGGTCTGGTGCTCGCCGCACTCGCCTCCGAGCCCGGCTGGCTGCGCCGCCCGCTGCGTTCGCGCGACACCCTGCTGATGGCCGAGGGGCTGCGCGCCATGGGGGTGGGCATCGAGGAGACGGTGTCCTCCAGCTCCGCTCCCGTCGCGGGCGGCCGCGCCGCCCCGGAGGCCGGCGGCGAGGCCTGGCGAGTCATCCCCGCGGGGCTGCACGGTCCCGCGAGCGTGGACGTCGGCAACGCCGGCACCGTGATGCGCTTCCTGCCGCCGGTGGCCGCCCTGGCCGACGGCCCGGTCCACTTCGACGGCGACAAGCGCTCCCACGAGCGCCCCCTCCACGGTGTGATCGACGCGCTGCGCGCGCTGGGCGCCCGCGTCGACGACGGCGGGCGCGGCGCGCTGCCGCTGACCGTGCACGGCGGCGGCTCCCTGACCGGCGGCGCGGTGGAGATCGACGCCTCCTCGTCCTCCCAGTTCGTCAGCGCCCTGCTGCTCTCCGGCGCCCGCTTCAACCAGGGCGTGGAGGTCCGCCACACCGGCGGCCCGCTGCCGTCCATGCCGCACATCCGGATGACGGTCGAGATGCTGCGCGCCGCGGGCGCCCAGGTGGACACCCCCGAGTCCGGGGGCGAGCCGAACGTATGGCGGGTCACGGCCGGCGCACTGCTCGGCCGCGATCTGGTCGTCGAGCCCGACCTGTCCAACGCCCAGCCCTTCCTCGCCGCCGCGCTGGTCACCGGCGGCCGGGTGACCATCCCGGACTGGCCGGCGCACACCACCCAGCCCGGTGACGCGCTGCGCGAGATCTTCACCGGGATGGGCGGGCGCTGCGAGCTGGACGAGCACGGTCTGACCCTCACCGGCACCGGCCGGATCCACGGCATCGACGTGGACCTGAGCGAGGTGGGCGAGCTGACCCCCGGCATCGCGGCGGTCGCGGCACTGGCCGACTCCGAGTCGCGACTGCGCGGCGTGGCGCACCTGCGGCTGCACGAGACCGACCGGCTGGCCGCGCTCACCAAGGAGATCAACGGGCTCGGCGGCGACGTCACCGAGACCGCGGACGGGCTGGTCATCCGTCCTCGCCCGCTGCGCGGCGGGGTCTTCCACACCTACGAGGACCACCGGCTGGCCACGGCGGGCGCGGTGCTCGGCCTGGTCGTCGAGGGCGTGGAGGTGGAGAACGTCGCGACGACCGCCAAGACCCTGCCCGACTTCCCCGAGCTGTGGAACGCCATGCTCGAAGGGGACGGGGCCAGAGGATAAGAGGCGGATCCGCCATGCGCCGCTACGGCAAGCACACCGACGAGGACGACATCCGGATCCGCCCGGGCCGCCGGGGCAGCCGCCCGCGCACCAGCATCCGGCCCAAGCACGAGGACGCCGCCTCCGGCTTCGTCCTGACCGTCGACCGGGGCCGGATCACCTGCCTGGTGGACGGCCGCACGGTCACCGCCATGAAGGCCCGCGAGCTGGGCCGCAAGGGCGTCGTGGTCGGCGACCGGGTGGCGGTCGTCGGCGATCTGTCGGGCGCCAGGGACACCCTGGCGCGGATCGTGCGGGTCGAGGAGCGCTCCTCGGTGCTGAGGCGCACCGCCGACGACAACGACCCCTACGAGCGGGTGGTCGTCGCCAACGCCGACCAGCTCGCCATCGTCACCGCCCTGGCCGACCCCGAGCCCCGCCCCCGGCTGATCGACCGCTGCCTGGTGGCCGCCTACGACGCGGGCCTGGAGCCGCTGCTGGTCCTCACCAAGTCGGACCTGGCGCCGCCCGACACGCTGCTGGAGACGTACGCCCCGCTGGGGGTCCGGCATGTGGTGACCGACCGCGACGAGCTGGCCGACGGCGCCGCCGCCGACCGGGTGCGCGAGTTCCTGTGGGGCCGGACCACCGCCTTCGTGGGCCACTCCGGGGTCGGCAAGACCACCCTGGTCAACGCGCTCGTCCCGCCCGACCGCCGGCGGGCGACGGGCCGGGTCAACGCGGTCACCGGGCGCGGCCGCCACACCACGACCTCGGCGCTGGCGCTGCCGCTGCCCGGCGAGGTCTCCTTCCCGCCGCCGGCGGAGGGCGGCTGGGTGATCGACACCCCGGGCGTGCGGTCCTTCGGCCTGAACCACATCGACCCGTCCCGGGTGATCCTCGCCTTCCCGGACCTGGTACCGGGCACGGACGGCTGTCCGCGCGCCTGCGGCCACGACGAACCGGACTGCGCGCTGGACTCCTGGGTCGCCGACGGCCACGCGGATCCGGCACGGCTGTTCTCCCTGCGCCGCCTGCTGGCCACGCGGGAGCGCCGGGAGGGCGACTGACCCCGGCACGCCGCGCCCGGCCCGGCCGTCCGGCCGCGGGCTCAGCCCAGCAGTGCCCGCAGCACCTGGGTGACATGGGCGCACGCGGCCTCCTCCGTCGACTCGGGCGGGCCGTCGCAGGGCGCGACGACGTAGGACAGCGCCAGCCGCAGGCCCACCTCGCAGGCGTGGCGCAGCGCGGCGGGGCCGACCGTGCCGTGGCCGGCGGCCGCCCCGGCGGACACCAGCGCGGCGGCGGTACGGTCGCGCAGTCTCGCCCCCGCCCGGTCCGCCTCCGGTCCGGGCGGGGGCAGCCGGGACTCCCAGCAGCCGGTGAGCGCGGCGCGCACCAGCGGGTCGCGGTG
>NZ_JBKJFM010000169.1:0-12438 GCF_046614825.1 Streptomyces nanhaiensis | reverse complement strand
GCTCCCGGCCCGACGCGCGGCCCGCCCGCGGTCCGGCGTCCGTGCCCGACATCCGTGCCCGACGTCCGTGCCCGACGTCCGTGCCCGACATCGGTGCCCGGCACTCACGCCCGGCGCCCGGGGCCGCGTGCCGCCGGGCCCCCGCGGGGGCCCGGCGGGGGCGCCGGTACGCTGGAGGTCCGGTATCCAAGGAGGCTGATCCGGCATGGAGTACATCGCCGCACTCACCCCGTCCGTGGTGATGGCCGTGGCCTTCACCGCTCTCATCGTGACGATCGTCAAGAGCCAGGGCGGTGCCAACAAGTCCAAGGAGGACGCCGCGGTGGACAGCGCCCTGGCGCGGGCCGAGGCCGCGCGCGGCGCGTCACCGGCCGACGGCGCGTCCAGGGGCTAGCGGCCCGCACCGGCGGCGTGTACCGCCGGACGGCGGATGCTGCGGCGGCGCGGGAGCGCACGCCGGGAGGTTCATCTCCCCGGTGTGCGCTCCTCTTTGTTTAACGCACGGCCAAAACAAAGCGCTCAATACCGTTCATATGCGGCTATCGTTCTTGGTGTGCCTCGGCCACTGGGAGAGCTGGAAGACGCGGTGATGACACGGGTATGGCAGTGGAACCGCCCGGTCACGGTGAGAGAAGTGCTCGACGACCTCCGGCGTGAACGGCCGATCGCCTACACCACCGTCATGACCGTAATGGACAACCTGCGGGAGAAGGGATGGCTGCGGCGAGAGCGCGAAGGCCGGGCCTATCGATATGAAGCCGTCTCCACCCGGGCCGCCTACTCCGCGGCACTCATGAACGAAGCCTGGGCGGCGAGCGACAACCCCGCGGCGGCACTGGTGGCCTTCTTCGGGATGATGTCGCCGGAACAGACGGAAGCACTGCGGGACGCCTTGCGCGTCGCACATCTCGACGACACGCACCCCGGCGCCCCCGGCGAGAGCCCCGGTTCTCCGGAGCGATAGCGTCCCCGACATGCCAGAAGCCGTAAGTCGCGTAAGCCCCGCAAGCCCCGTAAGCGAGGTCACCGTCCGCAGGGCGAGAACAAGCGATGTGCGCACCGTGCGGCGCCTCATCGACGCCTACGCGCGCGACCGCATCCTCCTCGACAAAGCGACGGTGACGCTTTACGAGGACATCCAGGAGTTCTGGGTCGCCGAACGCGACCACGACGGCGAGGTCGTCGCCTGCGGTGCCCTCCACGTGATGTGGGAGGACCTGGCCGAGGTCCGCACGCTCGCGGTCGATCCCGCCCTCAGGGGCACGGGAGTGGGGCACCTGGTGCTGGAGAAGTTGCTGCAGACCGCGCGCTGGCTGGGAGTCCGGCGCATTTTCTGCCTCACCTTCGAAGTGGACTTCTTCGCCCGGCACGGCTTCACCGAGATCGGCGAGACACCGGTGGACGGGGATGTCTACAGCGAGCTGCTGCGTTCCTATGACGAAGGTGTGGCCGAGTTCCTGGGGCTCGAACGAGTGAAACCCAACACCTTGGGCAACACACGGATGCTGCTGCACCTATGAGGTGCCCGCGCCGTGCGCCCTATGTCCGAAAGATCCCTCCAATCCGGCCGGACCGGCCCGGCAATGTTCCCCGAGGGTTTGTGTTTTCCCGGGAAAAGCGGTTTGCTTTCGTCGTCAGTATCAGTAATCGGTTTTCGGTGACTGACCACACACGACGAATGGGAGTAACCGGTGGCGCAGAAGGTTCAGGTCCTTCTTGTCGACGACATCGACGGCGGTGAGGCCGACGAGACCGTGACGTTCGCTCTCGACGGCAAGACCTACGAGATCGACCTCACCACCGCCAACGCGGACAAGCTCCGCGACCTGCTGGAGCCTTACGTCAGGAACGGTCGTCGCACCGGTGGCCGTTCGGCTCGCGGAAAGTCCCGCCCGGCCGCCGGCGGCGCGAGCCAGGACACCGCGAAGATCCGCGCCTGGGCGAAGGAGAACGGTTACGAGGTCAACGACCGCGGCCGTGTCCCCGCCAACATCCGCGAGGCCTACGAGAAGGCGAACGCCTGAGGCGCGCGGGCGAGCGGCGTGCGGTGAGCGCTCCGCCGCCGCGCTCACCGGACCGGCGGGATCCGCTCAGCGCCCCGTCCGGGAGGCCGCAGCCGTGCCGCGGCCTCCCCGGGGACGTCCGCGGCCGGGCGGCCGGGCCCGTCATGCTCCGGACGGTGCCGCCCGCGTCCCGCGGCGCCGCGCCCTCCGGGCGGCCGCCGGGTGCTCCGGGGCGTCCCGTGCGCGCCGTGTACTTCGCGTACACCGTGTACGTCACGTACGTCGCGTACATCACATGCGCCGGTCGCGTACGTCACATGCGCCTCGCGCGGAAGGGCCACCGGTCCGCACGTCCGTCACACAGAGTCCCGAACCGCTACCCCGAGTGCCCGGCGGGCGAGTGGGGAAGGTGCGGTGCGCCACGCAAGAGTGTTCGCCAGTAGCGGATGCCCCCGCCCTGCCCGGCATGGACCGTCGGTGTCCCGGGGTAAGAAGTCGGTGAAGAAATCCCACGTGGAACGGGGGTGCGGCACCGGCGATGGAGCGGTGGACGGACGTGGCGGCCCAGGAGCGTTCGCCGTCGGCGTAGTGGAAGCGGGCGGATATGTCTGGCCTGCGGGAACATCGTCTCGCACCATCGGGTTGGAACTGTTGTCGGCTGTTCGGGACGAGGGCGAGAGGTAACGGGCTCTCCTCCCCCGCCAGCGCGGGAGCGATCCGGACGGGTGTCGGCAGTTGGAATGAGCGGTCCCCGCTTGCGGGACTAAGCTGCGGAAGGACAGGGAGGGGACCGACCCCTTACTGCCTGACCGCTCTGAGGAGCGATTAACGATGTTCGAGAGGTTCACCGACCGCGCGCGGCGGGTTGTCGTCCTGGCTCAGGAAGAAGCCCGGATGCTCAACCACAACTACATCGGCACCGAGCACATCCTCCTGGGCCTGATCCACGAGGGTGAGGGTGTCGCCGCTAAGGCACTGGAGAGCCTCGGGATTTCGCTCGAGGCGGTCCGCCAGCAGGTGGAGGAGATCATCGGCCAGGGCCAGCAGGCCCCGTCCGGTCACATCCCCTTCACCCCCCGTGCCAAGAAGGTCCTGGAGCTGTCGCTCCGCGAGGCCCTTCAGCTCGGCCACAACTACATCGGCACCGAGCACATCCTGCTCGGCCTGATCCGCGAGGGCGAGGGCGTCGCCGCCCAGGTCCTCGTCAAGCTCGGCGCCGATCTCAACCGGGTGCGGCAGCAGGTCATCCAGCTGCTCTCCGGCTACTCCGGCGGCAAGGAGGCGGCCACCGCGGGCGGCCCCGCCGAGGGCACCCCCTCGACCTCCCTGGTGCTGGACCAGTTCGGCCGCAACCTCACCCAGGCGGCCCGCGAGTCCAAGCTCGACCCGGTCATCGGGCGCGAGAAGGAGATCGAGCGGGTCATGCAGGTGCTGTCCCGCCGCACCAAGAACAACCCGGTCCTCATCGGCGAGCCCGGCGTCGGCAAGACGGCGGTCGTCGAGGGCCTGGCCCAGGCCATCGTCAAGGGCGAGGTGCCCGAGACGCTCAAGGACAAGCACCTGTACACGCTGGACCTGGGCGCCCTGGTCGCCGGGTCCCGCTACCGCGGTGACTTCGAGGAGCGCCTGAAGAAGGTCCTCAAGGAGATCCGCACCCGCGGCGACATCATCCTGTTCATCGACGAGCTCCACACCCTGGTGGGTGCGGGCGCCGCCGAGGGCGCGATCGACGCCGCCAGCATCCTCAAGCCGATGCTGGCCCGCGGGGAACTCCAGACCATCGGCGCGACGACGCTGGACGAGTACCGCAAGCACCTGGAGAAGGACGCGGCCCTGGAGCGCCGCTTCCAGCCCATCCAGGTCGCCGAGCCGTCGCTGCCGCACACCATCGAGATCCTCAAGGGTCTGCGCGACCGCTACGAGGCGCACCACCGGGTGTCCATCACGGACGCCGCCCTGGTGGCCGCCGCGCAGCTCGCCGACCGCTACATCTCGGACCGCTTCCTGCCGGACAAGGCGATCGACCTGATCGACGAGGCCGGTTCCCGGATGCGCATCCGCCGCATGACCGCACCGCCGGACCTGCGCGAGTTCGACGAGAAGATCGCGAACGTGCGCCGGGAGAAGGAGTCCGCGATCGACTCGCAGGACTTCGAGAAGGCGGCCTCCCTCCGCGACACCGAGAAGCAGCTCCTGGCGGCCAAGGCCAAGCGGGAGAAGGAGTGGAAGGCCGGCGACATGGACGTCGTCGCCGAGGTGGACGAGGAGCTGATCGCCGAGGTCCTGGCCACGGCCACGGGCATCCCGGTCTTCAAGCTCACCGAGGAGGAGTCCTCGCGCCTGCTGCGCATGGAGGACGAGCTGCACAAGCGCGTCATCGGGCAGGAGGACGCCATCAAGGCGCTCTCCCAGGCCATCCGCCGCACCAGGGCGGGTCTGAAGGACCCCAAGCGCCCCGGTGGCTCGTTCATCTTCGCCGGCCCGTCCGGTGTGGGTAAGACCGAGCTGTCCAAGACGCTGGCGGAGTTCCTTTTCGGCGACGAGGACGCCCTGATCTCCCTCGACATGTCGGAGTTCAGCGAGAAGCACACCGTCTCGCGGCTCTTCGGCTCGCCCCCCGGTTACGTGGGGTACGAGGAGGGCGGCCAGCTCACGGAGAAGGTCCGCCGCAAGCCGTTCTCGGTCGTCCTGTTCGACGAGGTCGAGAAGGCCCACCCGGACATCTTCAACTCGCTGCTGCAGATCCTGGAGGACGGTCGGCTGACCGACTCCCAGGGCCGGGTCGTGGACTTCAAGAACACCGTCATCATCATGACGACCAACCTCGGCACCCGGGACATCTCCAAGGGCTTCAACCTGGGCTTCGCCGCCCAGGGCGACGTCAAGACCGGCTACGAGCGGATGAAGGCCAAGGTCAACGAGGAGCTCAAGCAGCACTTCCGGCCCGAGTTCCTCAACCGCGTCGACGACACGGTCGTCTTCCACCAGCTCACCGAGGAAGACATCATCCGGATCGTCGACCTGATGGTCGCCAAGGTGGACGAGCGGCTCAAGGACCGCGACATGGGCATCGAGCTCAGCGGGGACGCCAAGAAGCTGCTCGCCAAGAAGGGCTACGACCCCGTCCTGGGCGCCCGGCCGCTGCGCCGGACGATCCAGCGGGAGATCGAGGACGTGCTGTCGGAGAAGATCCTCTTCGGCGAGCTGCGCCCCGGTCACATCGTGGTCGTCGACACCGAGGGCGAGGGCGAGGCGAAGAAGTTCACCTTCCGCGGCGAGGAGAAGTCGGCCCTGCCGGACGCCCCTCCGGTGGAGTCGGCGGCGGGCGGCGGCCCGAACCTCTCCAAGGACGCGTGAGGCGCAGGGACGTGTGAGGCGCTCCCGCCGTCCGGCGGGGGCGGCGCACGGCACCACCGAGCCGCACGGCGGCAACACGGGCGCGGCCCGGGACCGTACGACGGTCCCGGGCCGCGCCCGTGTGCGCGGGGGCCCCGCGCGGGCTTCCGCCCGGTCCCGGGCCCCGTGGCGCGCCGCACTGTGGACGGACCGCCGCGCACGGCGCGATCCTGGAGGGACGGGCCGGTGGGCGCGCTGCCCACGGTGGGACCGCACGTCCGCGACCATGGGAGGCACCATGATCAAGGGTCTGGCCGCAGCCACCGTCTGGTCCACCGACCAGGAGCGGGACCTGAGGTTCTTCACCGAGAAGCTCGGCTTCGAGGTGCGCGGCGACGTCATCGAGGACGGAACGCGCCGGATCACCGTCGGGGCCAAGGGCCAGCCCGACGTCGGGCTGACGCTGGTGCCGACGGACGGCCCCGGCATCGACCCCGGGTCGGCCCGGGCGCTGGCCGGACTGGTCCGCAAGGGGATCCTGGGAGCGGGCGTACTGCGGACGGACGACTGCCGCTCCGCGTACGAGTGGCTGGTGGAGCGCGGCGTGGAGTTCCTCCAGGAGCCGCGCGAGGGGCCGCACGGCACCGAGGCGGTCTTCCGGGACGAGTCCGGCAACCGGTACTCGCTGGCCGAGGAGCGCGAGGCCGGGCCGGTCCTGAGCCGGGAGTGGTCGGAGGTCTGCGACTGACCCGCGCCCGCCGGCCCGCGCTCCGCCCCACCGGTCCCGCCGCGGTTGCGGAGCGTGCCCGGAGGGAGCGCGGAGCCGCCGGAACGGCGGCGGGTACGGGCGGCGGGTACGGGCGGCGGGTACGGGCGGCGGGTACGGGCGGCGGGGAGCGGAGAGCGTGTGCGGGGTGCGGCCCTGGGGCAGCCGGTAGACGCCGTTCTCCAGCGGCTCGACCAGCCCGTCCGCGACCAGCCCGTCCAGCGCGCGCGCCCGCTGGACCGGCTCGTCCCACACCGCGTCCAGCGTCGCCTGCGGCACCGGCCCCACCGCATCGCGCAGCACGGCCAGCAGCCTGCCGCGCACCTGGCGGTCGGTACCCGCGTAGCTCTGGCCGCGGCGCGGCGGACCGTCGTGCGCGGGCGAGCCGGCGCGGCGCCAGGCGCACAGGTCCATGATCGGGCAGTTCTCGCAGTCCGGTTTGCGGGCCGTGCACACCAGGGCGCCCAGCTCCATCGTGGCAGCCGCCCACCGTGCCGCCGTCGCGTCCTCCTCGGGCAGGACGGCCCGGGCGAGTCTGCGCTCGGCGGCGGTGGTGGCGGTCGGCGGGAACTCGCGGCCGCCGAAGGCGCGGGCGAAGACCCGCCGGACGTTGGTGTCCAGCACCGCGTGCCGCTGCCCGTAGGCGAAGGAGGCCACGGCGGCCGCCGTGTACTCGCCCACCCCCGGCAGGGCCAGGAGCTGCGCGTGCTCCTTGGGCACGTCGCCGCCGTGCCGTTCCGTTATGGCGGCGGCGGCGCCGTGCAGCCGCAGGGCCCGGCGCGGATAGCCCAGACGGCCCCAGGCGCGCACCGCCTCGCCGGGCGGCTCGGCGGCCAGGTCGGCGGGGCGGGGCCAGCGGGCGAGCCACTGCTCGTACACGGGCAGCACCCGGCTGACGGGCGTCTGCTGGAGCATGAACTCGCTGACCATCACACCCCAGGCGCCCGCCTCGGGGCGGCGCCAGGGCAGGTCGCGGGCGTGCTCGCCGAACCAGTCGATGACCGGTCCGTGGAGGTCGGAGGGGGTGGGGGACTCGGGGGGACGGAAGCCGGTCGCGGTCAGACCGGTGGCGCTGTGCTCGGATGTGGTCGCAGTCATGGCGTCTCCGATCCTGACACGGAGGAGCGCGGCAGCGAAGCGGCCCGCGCCGATGGGCGGCGGGCACCACCCGTCCCGATGTGCCCCTTTCATCCGAGGGGGGGCGGCATCCGGCTTCCGGCAGGAGCGCGGACCGTCCTCGGCCGCCGCCTACGAGGCGGGGCCGGCGCGGCCGAGCCCGGCCCGCGCCCGGTCCGTCACCGTGGTCGCCGGCCCGGCCGCCGACCGGGTCACCAGCAATACCGCGGCCGCGCCCAGCAGTGCGCCCGCCGCCACGTCGTGCGGGTAGTGCACCCCGAGGAACACCCGGGAGAACGCCGTCAGCACGGCCAGCGGCAGCACCAGCCAGGCCGCCGCCCGCCAGACCAGTACGACGGCCACCGCCGCGGCGGCGGCGATGGTGGCGTGGTTGCTGGGGAAGGACCAGTCGCCCGGCTCCGGGCAGGGCGCGATCGGGGCCGGCGCGCCCGCGACCGCACGGCACGGCCGCTCCTCCCGTACGACCAGCTTGACGGCCTCGCTGACGCCGTACGCCACCGCCACCGCCACCCCGCCCAGCAGGGCCCGCGCCAGGGTCCCCGGCTCGGCGCGCCGGACCCGCCAGCACGCCGCCGCCAGCAGCGCGAGGAGGACCAGCAGCCCGCCCTCGGTGCCGTACTCGGCGAGTGCGTGGGCCCAGCCCGGGGTGTCATGGGCGAAGTCGGCGACATCCCGGTAGAGCTCGCTGTGGAGACCGTCCCGGGAGCCGTCCGCGGGCGCGCCTGGGGCTTCGCTTCGGAGATCACTGCTCATGTGCGAACGGTACGGAAGGAGACCGGTCGATCACCCTCTGCGATCGCCGGGCGTCACCCCTGGCGATCCTCGGACCCCGCCGGACCGTTCATCATAAAAGTTGACCTCCTGTGCGGCGGGTAAGACCGTATGGGGCACTTGATGTCTCGTAAGGTTTGCGCGTGGGATCTCTGCGCAATCCGGTTGGGCCCCTTCCCTCTTCCATCTACTGGAGGCGAAGGGGGGTCGTGCTTGCGCTCCTGCTGGTCCTGGCACTGCTCGTCATATGGGCCGTCAGGTCCGGAGGGCAGGGCGGCGACGGCGGGAGCGACCAGGGCGGGAAGCAGGGCGGCGGCGAGGCGCCGGGCACCATCACGCCCGGACCGTCCTCCTCCGAGTCCGTGATCAGCGAACGCCCCGGCGGGCGAGAGGAGTCCGACGGCGGCACCGGCGGCACCGGCGGGTCGGGCGGTTCGGGCGGTTCGGGAGACACGGACGGCACCGGCGGCGACACGGCGGGGTCCGCCGGCGCCGGATCCGGCGGCGGAGGCGCGGACGGCGAGGGCGAAGGCGGCGCGAACGGTTCCGGTTCCGGTTCGGGCGGTTCGGGCACCGGGGGAGCGGGCGGCGGCACCGCCGGCGTCGTCTCGGGCGGAGTCGAGGCCGTGCCGGCCGACTCCACCATTCCCGACTGCCGCCCCGGCTCGGTCGAGGTGACGCTGCGCAGCGAGGAGAACCGCTACGCGCCCGGTGAGGAGCCCGTCTTCCGGCTGACCGTGCGGAACGGGGACGGCGGCGCCTGCAAGGTCGACTTCGGCACCGGCGCCACGGCCTTCACCATCATCGAGACCGAGGACGGCGACGAGAAGGTCTGGAAGTCCGAGCACTGCCCGAAGGGCGCCCGCTCCGCCTTCTACAAGGTCCCGGCGGGCGGTACGGCCGTACGCACCCTTGAGTGGGACCGCAGGCACAGCACTCCCGAGTGCGGTACGCCGGGCGCCGAGGCGAAGGCCGGCACCTATCTGGTCGAGGCCGAGGTGGAGGGCCTGGAGAAGGTGCGCACCTCGTTCGTCCTCACCAAGGACTGAGCCCCGGCCCGGGCCGCCCGGGCCGCCCGCGCCACGGAACGAAGGGGGCCGGGCGGGGCCGAACAGGACCGGGCCGACCAGGGCCCGCCGTGCTGCCCGGAGGCCGGGCGCACCCGTCAGACGTACCGCTCCAGGATCGACGACTCCGCCAGCCGCGACAGGCCCTCGCGCACCGACCTGGCCCGCGCCTCGCCCACCCCGTCGACGGTCTGCAGGTCGTCCACGCTCGCGGCCAGCAGCTTCTGCAGTCCGCCGAAGTGCTCGACCAGCCGCTCGATCACGGCGTTCGGCAGCCGGGGCACCTTCGCCAGCAGGCGGTAGCCGCGCGGCGAGACCGCCGAGTCCAGCGTCTCCGGCGATCCGCTGTACCCCAAAGCCTTGGCCACCGTGGGCAGTTCGAGCAGCTCGGTGTGGGTCAGCCGGTCCAGTTCGGTCAGCGCCTCGGTGACCGTGCGGGACCGCTTGGCGGTCGGCTCGGGCACGTAGTCGCGGGCGACCAGCTCGCGTTCGGGCTCCACGCCCGCGATCAGCTCGTCGAGCTGGAGGGAGAGCAGCCGCCCGTCCGTGCCCAGCTCCACCACGTACTCGGCGATCTCCGTGGCGATCCGCCGCACCATCTCCAGCCGCTGCGACACCGCGGAGACGTCCCGGACCGTCACCAGGTCCTCGATCTCCAGCGCGGAGAGCGTGCCCGCCACCTCGTCCAGGCGCAGCTTGTACCGCTCCAGCGTCGCCAGCGCCTGGTTGGCCCGGGACAGGATCGCCGCCGAGTCCTCCAGCACGCGCCGCTGGCCGTCCACGTACAGCGCGATCAGCCGCATCGACTGGCTCACCGACACCACCGGGAAACCGGTCTGGATCGACACCCGCTGCGCGGTGCGGTGCCGGGTGCCCGTCTCCTCCGTGGGGATCGAGGCGTCCGGCACGAGCTGCACGCCCGCCCGCACGATCTTGGTGATGTCCCTGTCGAGGATCAGCGCGCCGTCCAGCTTGCACAGCTCGCGCAGCCGCGTCGCGCTGAACTCCACGTCCAGCACGAAACCGCCGGAGCACAGCGCCTCGACGGTCTTGTCCATGCCCAGGACGATGAGCCCGCCGGTGTTCCCCCGCAGGACGCGCTCCAGGCCGTCGCGCAGGGCCGTACCAGGCGCGACCGCGCTCAGTGAGGCGCGCAACAGGCCGTCGGCGCCGGTTGCTGCCCGGTCGTTGGCTGCCACGGCACTCCTTCGGGTCATGCGTACGTACGGGCGAGACCAGGGCAAAGTCTACCGGCGGCGCCGGCCCTCGTGTGGCGTGCTCCGGTCGGACCCGTCGCGGCCGGGCTGTTCGGGCCCGTCACGCTCGGACCGCTCGGACCGCTCCGACCGCGAAGGCCGGGCGGGCAGGACCCGCAGCGCCTCCCCTATGTCCGCCACCTCCCGCACCCGCATCCCCGCCGGCACCCTGCCCGGATCGGTGGGCACCAGGGCGTGGGTGAAGCCCAGCCGCGCGGCCTCCGCCAGCCGGCGCTGCACGCCCGTCACCCGCCTGACCTCGCCGGCCAGTCCCACCTCGCCGATGGCCACCAGGTTCTTCGGGAGCGGGGTGTCGCTGGCGGCGCTGGCCAGCGCGAGCGCCATCGCCAGGTCGGCCGCGGGCTCCGACAGCCGCACCCCGCCGACGGTGGCGGTGTAGACGTCCCGCTTGCCCAGCGCGTTGATCCGCCCCCGCTGCTCCAGCACGGCCAGCATCATCGACACGCGCGAGGTCTCCAGCCCGGACGTGGTGCGCCGGGGGGAGGGGATCTGGGAGTCCACCGTCAGCGACTGCACCTCGGCCACCAGCGGGCGGCGGCCCTCCAGGGTGACGGTCAGACAGGTGCCGGGCACGGGTTCGTCCCGGCGGGTGAGGAAGAGGCCCGACGGGTCGGCCAGACCGGTGATGCCCTCGTCGTGCAGCTCGAAGCAGCCCACCTCGTCGGTGGCGCCGTAGCGGTTCTTCACACCGCGCACCAGCCGCAGCCGGGCGTGCCGGTCGCCCTCGAACTGCAGGACCACGTCCACCAGGTGCTCCAGCAGGCGCGGACCGGCGATGGCGCCGTCCTTGGTGACGTGGCCCACCAGCAGCGTGGACATCCCGCGCTCCTTGGAGGCCCGGATCAGCGCCCCGGCGACCTCCCGCACCTGGGCCATGCCGCCGGGCGCGCCGTCGATCTCGGGGGAGGCGACCGTCTGCACCGAGTCCAGGACGAGCAGCGAGGGCTTCACCTCGTCCAGATGGCCCAGGACGGCCGACAGGTCCGTCTCGGCCGCCAGGTACAGGTGGTCGCTTATCGCCCCGATCCGGTCCGCCCGCAGCCGCACCTGCCCGGCCGACTCCTCACCGGTGACGTAGAGCGTGCGGCGGTCGGCGTCGGCCGCCTTGGCCGCGACGTCCAGCAGCAGCGTGGACTTGCCCACCCCCGGCTCGCCCGCCAGCAGCACCACCGCGCCCGGCACCAGACCGCCGCCCAGCACCCTGTCCAGCTCGGGCACGCCCGTGCTGCGCGCGGTGGCCACCTGTCCGTTCACCTGGCCGATGGGCAGCGCGGGGGACGAGACCCGGCCGGGCGCGGTGGTGCGGACGGCCGGGGTGCCGCCGGTCTCCTCGACGGTGCCCCAGGCGTGGCACTCCGGGCAGCGGCCGAGCCACTTGGCGGTGGTGTAGCCGCACTCGGTGCAGCGGTAGGCGGGGCGGTCCTTGGCGGACGACTTGCGGGCAGCCATGGGGCTCACGGTAGCCGGAGCCTCTGACAGCCGGGCCCCGGCGGGCGCGGGGCGGGCCGGCGGGGCGGAGCGGGCGGTGGCCCGGCGGGGCGGACGCCGCACTGGACCGGTCCCCGTGCGCCCTCGCGCAACCCCCTGCCGCCCACCACTGAGCGTTTGTGCGTTTTACCGCAGATCGTCACCCGTAAGGGTTAAACCCACGCAAGCATCACCAGCGATGCCCGGCCTTCCGCCTACGGTCGGCTGGGTGATGAGCACTCGGCGCGAGCACCCCACGCACACCACCGGCGTACACCGGGCGCACCGTGGCACGCACCGCGCCGCGGCCCGGCCGCCGGCACCCGTCGACCCCTACCGGGACCACCTGGACGGGCTGTTCACCTACTGCCTGTCCGTCATGTGCGAGCACGAGGCGGCCATCTCCGTCCTCGGCGAGGCCCTGGCCGTCGCCGAGCGGCAGCGCCGCCGCGGCCGCACCCCCGCCGACACGGCGCTGCACCGGCCCTGGCTGTACGCGCTGGCCCGCTGGTCCTGCCTGCGGCTCCTGGCCGAGCGGCAGGGCGTCCGCCCCGAGCCGGTCCGCCGGAGGCCCGCCGAGGTGCAGCACCGGCGCCGCAGCCACCCGGGAGCGG
>NZ_JBKJFM010000168.1:0-12443 GCF_046614825.1 Streptomyces nanhaiensis | reverse complement strand
CCGGCCTCGCGCCGCCCTTGGTGTTCCCGCCGGTCCCGGCCTCGGCCGGGTCTGGGGAGGAGGCCGGGGCGGAAGGGGACACGGAAGAGGGCCGGGAGGAGGACGGTGGGACGCCGGAGCCGCCGTCGGCCCCTGGCACGGGGGCGGCGGGTCCGCCCGCGGTACGGCGCTGCGGGTCGGGGAGGGCGTACGTCGCGGCGGCGACCGCGGCGGCGAGGAGCACGGCGAGCAGGGCGATCACGGTGGGCCGCCGCCGCGGTGGCACCCGGCTCCGCCGGGGGACGGCGGCCGCGGACGGCGCAGACTCGGGCTCGGGCGCAGGCTCGGGCTCGGGCTCGGGCTCGGGCTCGAAGCGGGTCTCGCATGCGGCTTCCGCCGCCGGGCCCGGCCGCTCCGGTTCGCTTCCGCGCAGCGCGTCGGCCCGCATCCACCGCCGGTGCAGCTCCAGCAGCTCCTGCGGGGTCGCGCCGCACAGTCTCGCCAGCCGTTCCACCGGTGCGTACTGCGCCGGTACCGCCCGGCCGTTGCAGTACCGGTGCAGTGTGGAGGTGCTGGTGTGCAGCCGGCGCGCCAGCGTGCCGTAGCTGTGCCCCGACCGCTCCTTCAGCTCCCTCAGGAAGGAGGCGAACTCCTCCGTCCCCCGTGCGGCCCCCATGGCATCCCCCTCGTCTGCGCCGTTCCGGGAGCGCGTTCCAGGCTCGCGCGTTTCCACTGGTCAGCCTAGGCGCGAACGTTCCCGCGTCCCGCTTTCCGCGGTATCTGTTGCCACCGTGTGACAGGGCGGCGCAGGCTCACGGTGACGAACCGCCGGCCCGACGAAACAGGGGGACCCGCATGACCATCCGCACACGGCACCGCCGTACCGCCACCGCCGCGGCGGTGGCGGTCGCCACCGCACTGACCGCACTGACCGCGCTGACCACCGCCGGCACGGCCCAGGCCGCCCCGGAGCGGAGCACCGCACCGGGGTTCCTCTCCGCCCGGGAGCTTCCGCCGCACCCGTTCTCGCCCTGGTACGAGGGCGAGGTCGCCCGGGGGCTTCCGGAGTTCCCGGTCTTCTGCCTGGAGGAGGCGCTGCCCGCCAGGGGCGCCTGGCACCGGCAGTTCCACACGGAGTACGACACCGGGGCCGTACAGGTCACGGTGCGTACCGCCGGCGCCGGCGCGGCCCGCAGGCTGGCCGCCGCGGCGGAGGCCTCGGTGCGCGACTGCGCGGCGGACTTCCAGGAGCGGTACCCGGGGGCGTCCGCCCGGTGGAAGGACTACGGCCGCGTCGACGTGGAGGAGGGCGCCCACGTCTACGGCGTCCACACCGCCCCGCCGGAGTCCGAGTACGGGATCCACCTGTTCGGCGTGGGCCGCGACGGGCGCACCGTCACGGTCGTCGCCTGGGGCCAGATGGGCACCTTCGAGGACGCCCCGGTGAAGGATTTCAAGAAGACGACGCGCACGGCGTTGCGCCCGCCGTCCGCTCAGTCGCGCAGCCGCCGACCGACCTCGCCCAGCGCCCGGGCCAGGACGGCGAGTTCCTCGCGGTCCAGGACGTCGATGAGCACCTCGCGCACCGCCGCCACATGACCGGGGGCCGCACCGCGCAGCAGCTCGCGCCCCTCCTCGGTGAGAACGGCGAAGACGCCGCGGACGTCGGTGGGGCAGGCGCGGCGCCGTACCAGACCGCGCCTCTCCAACTGGCCGACCTGGTAGGTCAGGCCGCTCTTGGAGGTGATCAGCCGCTCGGCCAGCTCGGTCATGCGGATCTCGCCGCCGGGGGCGTCTGCGAGGTGGACCAGGATCTCGTACTGCGGGTGGGACAGGCCCGCCTCGTCCTTGAGCTGCTGCTCCAGCCGTCGGGCGACGCGGTTGCCGGCCTCGAGGAAGCCCTGCCAGGCCGCCATCTCCAGCTCGTCCAGCCATCGGGGCTCGTTCATGCCCCCATCGTACGCGGTTGTTCAAATTCGAACCAAGCTGTACGCTCGCCACGAGCAGACGATTCGAATTTGAACCATCGGAACGGCAGAGCAGGAGAGCACCCATGGCCATCCCCACCGGCACCCTCCCCGGCACCGACGGCGCACGCGCCGGCACCGGCGCCCCGGCGTCCTCGCCCACCGCCCACGACGCCGGGCTCCTGCTGCTGCGCCTCGCCCTCGGCCTGACTATGGCCGCGCACGGCGCGCAGAAGCTGTTCGGCTGGTTCGGCGGAGGCGGCGTCGAGGGCACCGGGCAGTTCTTCGCCTCCCTCGGCTACCCGTCCCCCGAGGCGATGGCCGTCGTCGCCGGGCTGACGGAGACCGCGGGCGGCCTCGCCCTCGCCCTCGGCCTGCTCACCCCGCTCGCCGGGGCGGCCGTGCTGGGAACCATGGTCAACGCGGTGGCGGTGAAGTGGGGCGGCGGCTTCTTCGCGCCGCAGGGCGTGGAGTACGAACTCCTCCTCGCCGCGGGCGCCGCAGCGCTCACCCTCTCCGGCCCCGGCCGCTGGGCCGTGGACCGCGCCCTGCCCGTGCTCCGCTCCCACCGGCTCTCCCACGGCGCGGCCGCCGTCGTACTGGCCGTCGTCGTCGCGGGCGCGACCCTGCTGGCCCGCTCCTGATACACCCCTCCCCCGGGCTCCCCGGTACGCGCCTGCGCACGAGCCCGGGAGGCGGAGACGCAGAAGAAACGGAAGGCACCGCCATGACCGCAACCGTCCCTCCGGCCCCGCGCCCCGCGGCGGACCGCATGCCCGTGCTCTACCTCAGCCACGGCGCCCCGCCGCTGGCCGACGACGCCCTGTGGACCGCGCAGCTCGCGGACTGGTCCGCGCGGCTGCCGCGGCCGAAGGCCGTGCTGATCGTCTCCGCCCACTGGGAGTCCGCGCCGGTGACGCTGGGCGCCACCCGGACCGTGCCGCTGGTGTACGACTTCCACGGCTTCCCCGAGCACTACTACCGCGTCGCCTACCCGGCCCCGGGCGCCCCCGCCCTGGCCGCGAAGGTGCGGGCCCTGCTCGCCGGGCCGGGCACCCCGGTGCACGAGGCGCCGGACCGGGGTCTGGACCACGGCGCGTACGTGCCGCTGGCCGAGATGTACCCCGGCGCCGACGTCCCCGTGCTCCAGCTCTCGATGCCCACCCTCGACCCCGGGGAGCTGCTGCGGCTGGGCCGCAGGCTGGCCCCGCTGCGCGACGAGGGGGTGCTGATCATCGGCAGCGGCTTCTTCACCCACAACCTGCGCGGTCTGATGTGGGGCGCCGGGCCCGACGAGGCCCCGTCCTGGTCGAAGGAGTTCGACGCCTGGGGTGGCGAGGCCCTGGAGAGGGCGGACCTCGACGCCCTGCTCGACTTCGAGCACCGGGCCCCGGCGGGCCGGATCGCCCACCCGCGCACCGACCACTTCGCGCCGCTGTTCGTCTCCCTCGGGGCGGGCGAGGCCGATCTGGGCGCCCAGCGCACGGTCGTCGACGGCTTCTGGGGCGGGCTGGCCAAGCGCTCGGTGCAGTTCGGCCGAGCCGGCGCGCCCGGCCCTCAGGTGGCCGGGAGCACCACGACCCGGCCGGGGGCGGCCGGGTCGTAGGCGATGGAGTCCCCGGGCCGGTGCCAGTGGAGCGCGAAGCGGTGGCCCGCCCGGTACGCCTCCAGCGCGGCACGGCAGTAGGCCACCATGTCGCCGGGCAGCGCCTCCAGCGGGAACCAGCTCAGCTCCGAGCACTTGTCGGGCTCCGCGTTGACCGGCTCGCGCCCTTCCCCCGCCCATGCCTCGAAGAACCACCCCATCCGGGGATCCCCGGTCGGGGAGCAGTGCTGCACCACGAGGGCGACCTTCAGCTCCTCGGGCACCAGACGCAGCCCGATCTCCTCGTAAGCCTCCCGGATCACCGCCTCCCGCACGTCCTCGCCGTCCTCGGCGTGGCCGGACGGCACGTTCAGCAGGCCGTCCGCGTAACCGGTGCCCGCCCGGCGCGCGAGCAGCACCTCCTCACCGCGCCGCAGGACGAGGTGGACGTCGACGATCTCCCTGTGCCGTCTTCTGTTCCGCAGGCTCCTCATGGTGCGCGATCATCGCACCGGCCTCCAGCACCGGCGCACCCGGCGGGTACGCCTTGCGCACCGGCTCCGGGGCGCGGGAGGCCGGGAGCCCCCCGTGCCCCCGGCCTCCCCCGCGCCCGTCGCGCCTGCCGGCCCGGCCTCAGCCCACCGGCGCCGGCAGGTCCACCAGCGCGGCGAGCGCGGCGCGGTGGCGGTCGGGGGTGCCCAGCGCGATCTGGTCGGCCTTGGCGCGCTTGAGGTACAGGTGCGCCGGGTGCTCCCAGGTCATGCCGATGCCGCCGTGGAGCTGGACGCACTCCTCGGCCGCCCGTACCGCCAGCTCCCCGCAGTGGGAGGCGGCCACCGCGACGGCCACGGGGGCGTCCGGATCGCCGGTCGCGAGGGTGTCGGCGGCGTACCGGGCGGCGGCCCGCGCGCCCACCGCCTCCAGCCAGAGGTCGGCCAGCCGGTGCTTGAGGGCCTGGAACGAGCCGAGCTGCCGCCCGAACTGCCGCCGGTCCTTCAGATGGGCGACGGTGGCGGTCAGGCACCACTCGGCGATGCCGAGCTGCTCGGAGGCGAGCAGTCCGGCGCCGGTCAGCAGTGCGCGCTCCAGCGCGGCGGGGGCCCGCTCCGCACCGGCCAGCCGCCGGGCGGCGGTGCCGGTGAGCACCACGTCGGCCACCGGGCGGGTGAGGTCGAGGGAGGTGCGCGGTACGACGGACAGGGCCGCCGCGGTCGTCTCCACCGCGTACAGCCCCGGCCCGTCCCGGCCCTCGGCCGGGACGACCAGCACGTCGGCGGCCGCGGCGTCGGCGACCGAGGTGACCGTGCCGGTCAGGGTGCCCGCGCTGTCGGCCCGTACGGCGGAGGGGAAGGTGCCGGCCCCCGGCGCCGCGGAGAGCGGCACCGCCAGTGCGGCGGTGCGCTCGCCCGCGGCCAGGGACGCGAGCAGCTTCGCGGCCTCGCCGCTGTCACCGCCGCCGCCGTCCGCGCCCTCCAGGGCGAGCAGGGCGGTGGTGGCCAGGACGGCGCTGCCCAGGTACGGCGTCGGCGCCGCCGCCCGGCCCAGCTCCTCCAGCACCACGGCGGCCTCGCGCACCGAGGCCCCGGCGCCGCCCGCCTCCTCCGGCACCGCCAGGGAGGCCGCCCCCAGGTCGCGTGCGAGGGTCTGCCACAGTCCGCGGTCGTAGGGCTCGCCCGTCTCGCAGCGGCCCAGCGTGCTCTCGTGCGGGCAGCGGTCGGTGAGCAGCGCGCGGACGCTGGCGCGCAGCTCCTCCTCGATCTCCGAGTAGAGAAGGTCCGTCATCGGGCCAGCTCCTTCCAGGGGAGGTCCTTGTCGGTGCGGGGCTCGGCGGGCAGTCCCAGCACCCGCTCGGCGATGATGTTGCGCAGGATCTCCGAGGTGCCGCCCTCGATGGAGTTGCCCTTGGCGCGCAGATAGCGGTAGCCGGCCTCACGGCCGGTGAAGTCCACGGCCTCGGGCCGGCGCAGGGTCCAGTCGTCGTAGGACAGGCCCTCCTCGCCCAGCAGCTCGACCTCCAGGCCGCTGAGCTCCTGCGCCAGGCGTGCGAAGGCGAGCTTCGTCCCGGCGCCCTCGGGGCCGGGGTGGCCCGCGGCGAGCTGCTGGCGCAGCCGCTCGCCGGTGAGCCGGGCGACCTCCGCGCCGACCCAGCCCGACAGCAGCCGCTGGTGGAGGCCGTGGGTGCGCAGTTCCGGGCGCTCGCGCCAGGTGGCGGCGACCTTGCCGACCATGCCGCTCTCGCGGGGCATGCGCTGGCCGCCGATGGCGACGCGCTCGTTGTTCAGGGTGGTCTGGGCGACCTTCCACCCCTCCCCCACCGCGCCGAGCCGGTGGGCGTCGGGGATGCGGACGCCGGTGAGGAAGACCTCGTTGAACTCCGCCTCGCCGGTGATCTGGCGCAGCGGCCGCACCTCGACGCCGGGGTCGGTCATGTCGCAGACGAAGTAGGTGATGCCGCGGTGCTTGGGGACGTCCGGGTCGGTGCGGGCGATCAGGATGGCCCAGCGGGCGTTGTGCGCGCTGGACGTCCACACCTTCTGGCCGTCGACCACCCAGGAGTCGCCGTCGCGTACCGCCCGGGTGGCAAGTGCCGCCAGGTCGGAACCGGCTCCGGGCTCGCTGAACAGCTGGCACCACACCTCCTCGCCGGTCCACAGCGGGCGCAGGAAGCGCTCCTTCTGCTCCTCGGTCCCGTAGCGCAGGATCGTCGGTGCGGCCATGCCCAGGCCGATGCCGTTGCGGCCGGGGTCGTTGCCGGGGGCTCCGGCGGCGGCCAGCTCGGCGTCGACGACGGCCTGGAGGGCGCGGGGCGCGTCGAGCCCGCCGTGGCCGTGGGGGAAGTGCACCCAGGCCAGTCCCGCGTCGTAGCGGGCGCGGAGGAAGTCGAGTGGTTCGGTGACGGCCGGATCGTGCTCCGCGAGCAGCGCCTGGGTACGTCGGCGCAGTTCGTCCGGGTCGGTCACGGGGGCGTTCGCAGGGGGCACGGGATCTCCTTCACGGGCCACGACTAAGCGCTTGCTCATCCTCATGGCATACCGACCGGTACGTCAATGGCTCCGGCGCGGCGCCCGCGACGCCCGCCGCGCCCGCACCGGGTCCCGGCCGGGACCGGCGGTTTCACCGATGCGGAGCCGCGTGCTCCGGCACCACGATGCATCCGTCCGACCCCAGAAGGTCACCCCTCACACACCTGGAAAGGGTCATCATGGAGCCGCAGCAGCACGACACGACACCGGGCACGGCCACCAGACACCGCGGCGGCCCCCGCCGCCTGACGAAGCTGGGCGTGGCCCTGGCCATGGTCCTGGGCGGCGTGGGCGTCGCCCTGCCCACCGCCCAGGCCACCCAGGACTCCGGTGCCGCGCCGGCCGCCGTCCAGGCCGCCGAGAACCCCTACGAGCGCGGCCCGGACCCGACCGAGCGGAGCATCGAGGCCGCCCGCGGCCCCTACTCCGTCTCCGAGACCAGGGTGTCCTCCCTGTCGGTGACCGGCTTCGGCGGCGGGACGATCTACTACCCGACCACCACCGGCGACGGCACCTTCGGCGCGGTCGCGGTCTCGCCCGGCTACACCGCCGACCAGTCCAGCATGGCCTGGTACGGCCCCCGCCTGGCCTCGCAGGGCTTCGTGGTCTTCACCATCGACACCAACACCCGCTACGACCAGCCCGCCAGCCGCGGCGACCAGCTGCTGGCCGCGCTGGACTACCTGACCCAGCGCAGCTCGGTCCGCGGCCGCATCGACAGCGGCCGCCTGGCGGTCATGGGCCACTCCATGGGCGGCGGAGGCAGCCTGGAGGCCGCCAAGGACCGGCCGTCCCTGAAGGCCGCGATCCCGCTCACCCCCTGGAACCTCGACAAGACCTGGCGTGAGATCACCGTCCCGACCTTCATCGTCGGGGCCGACGGGGACAGCATCGCCTCGGTGCGCTCGCACGCCGAGCCCTTCTACGAGAGCCTGCCCTCCTCCACGGACCGGGCGTACATGGAGCTCAACAACGCCACGCACTTCACCCCGAACATCTCGAACACCGAGATCGCGAAGTACAGCATCTCCTGGCTGAAGCGCTTCGTGGACGACGACACCCGCTACGAGCAGTTCCTGTGCCCGCTGCCCCGGCCCAGCCTCGCCATCGAGGAGTTCCGCGGCAACTGCCCGCACTGACGCCGGGCCGGCGCCGGGACCCCGGGAGGGACGTCCGGGACCCGGCGCGAGGCGGCGGCCGCCCTTCGGCGGCCGCCGCCTGCGCGTGTCCCGCGGCCTCCTCACCGCACCCGCTCCGGGTGTGACGTGCGCCAAAGGAAGTTGGCGCACGTGCGTCCGGCAGGGCAGGGTAGAGGGTTGACGCAGCGGGACACGCACGACAGAAGGAGCCCCATGAGAATCGGCATCGTCGGAGCCACCGGCCAGGTCGGCGGAGTGATGCGCGAGATCCTGGCCGAGCGCGACTTCCCGGTGGAGCAGCTGCGGCTGTTCGCCTCGGCTCGCTCGGCAGGACGGACGCTGCCCTGGAAGGACGGCGAGATCACCGTCGAGGACGCCGCCACGGCCGACTACACGGGGCTGGACGTCGTGCTGTTCTCCGCGGGCGGCTCGACCTCGAAGGCCCTGGCCCCGAAGGTCGCCGCGGCCGGGCCCGTGGTCATCGACAACTCCTCCGCCTGGCGCCTGGACCCCGAGGTCCCGCTGGTGGTCTCCGAGGTGAACCCGCAGGCCGCCGCCGAGCGCCCCAAGGGCATCATCGCCAACCCCAACTGCACCACCATGGCCGCCATGCCGGTGCTGCGGCCGCTGCACGCCGAGGCCGGGCTGACCGCCCTGGTCGTCGCCACCTACCAGGCGGTGTCCGGAAGTGGTCTGGCCGGCGTCGCCGAGCTGGACGAGCAGACCCGCAAGGCGGTCGAGGGCGACGCCACGCGGCTGGCCTTCGACGGCTCCGCGGTCGAGTTCCCCGAGCCCGACAAGTACGTGCGGCCCATCGCCTTCAACGTGCTGCCGATGGCCGGCTCCATCGTGGACGACGGGCTGGGCGAGACCGACGAGGAGCAGAAGCTCCGCAACGAGAGCCGCAAGATCCTCGGCATCCCGGAGCTGAAGGTCTCGGGCACCTGCGTGCGCGTGCCGGTCTTCACCGGCCACTCGCTCCAGATCAACGCCCGCTTCGAGCGGCCGATCAGCCCCGAGCGCGCCCGGGAGCTGCTGGAGGGCGCTCCGGGCGTGGTCCTCTCCGAGATCCCCACCCCGCAGCAGGCGGCCGGCCAGGACCCGACCTACGTGGGCCGGATCCGCGCCGACGAGACCGCCGAGCACGGCCTGGCCCTGTTCTGCGCCGGCGACAACCTCCGCAAGGGCGCGGCGCTCAACGCCGTCCAGATCGCGGAGCTGGTCGCGGCCGAGTCCCGCTAACCGCCCCGGAGGGCCGCTCCGACAGGTACCGGCCGGCGTCGCCCGGTACGCGGCCCCGCACCCGCCGCCCGGCCCCGCCTCCCGCTGGAGGCGGGGCCGGGGCCGTTTCCGCGCCCCGCGTGGAAGCGGAGCCGGGCCGGGCCGGGCCGGGCCGGAGTCAGGCGATCCGGGCCCCGTGGTCCCGCAGCGCCTCCGTCAGCGGCTGGTAGAAGGTCTCGCCTCCCCTGGAGCAGTCCCCGCGTCCGCCGGAGGTCAGGCCGTGGCCGGTGGTGCCGGAGAACAGCGGGCCGCCGCTGTCGCCGGGCTCGGCGCAGACGTTCGTCTGGATCAGCCCGTCGACCCTGCCCTGCGGGTAGGTCACGGAGACGTTCACCGCCGTGACCTCGCCGTCGCGGACCCTCGTGGTGCTGCCGCTGCGCCGCACCTGCTGGCCGACGATGGGATCGGCGGCCCGGGTGACGGCGCGGCTGGACCCGTCGTACAGGTTCACCCGGCTCCGGTGGTCCGTACGGGCGGTGTAGCGCACCAGGGCGTGGTCGTCGCCGGGGAACTCGCTCGCCACGGTGATCCCGATGCCCGGCCCGGACCTGGTGGCGGACCAGCGGTCGAGGAGCCGGGCGCAGTGGCCCGCGGTGAGGAAGTACGGCATGCCGTTCCTGACCACGTTGAAGCCGAGCGAGCAGCGCGCGCCGTCCCCGCGCCAGATCGCGTCGCCGCCCAGGGCCATGGGGGCGAACCTCCCCTCGGCCCGCCTGAGGACCGCCATGTCGCCCCGTGCCGCCACCCGCTTCCTCAGATCGGCCAGCGCCTCCGCCCCCACCGTGCTGTCCGCGGTGACGACGACCTTGTTGAGCCGGTGGTCGACGGCGCGCGCGGTGCCGGGGGCGCTCTTGGCCGCGAGGTCCTTCTGCACGGCGCCGAGCCGGGCGAGGGAGTGCTTGACGATCCGGGGCTCGGCGCCGGCCTGCCGGACCTTCTCCGCGCTCGTCCCGCTGAGGACGTTGACCACCAGCTTGCGCGCCCTGGCGTCGTAGTAGGCGCCCGCCATGTCGTCCTTGAGGTCGCCGGAGAGGGTCGAGGCCAGCCGGCCCGCGGCGGTGGGGGTGAGCGGTCTGGGCGCGACGGGGGCCGGGGTGTCCGCGCTCGCCGGGACGAGGGGGGCGGAGAGCATCGCCGCCACGCCCACGCCCGCGACGGCGATGCGCCGCGTGAGTGTCCGTCGGTGTTCCAACACTGTGCCTCCCGTGGGGGATGGGACCGCCTGTGGGGATGCGGCCCCGGAGGAATGTCCGGCCCGGTCATCCTTTCCTCGGCCGACGGGGTTACACACGGAGAGTGCGCACACCGCACCGTAGGGTGACGACCGCCTCCGCCATCATCCCCGCACCGGCGCGGTACGGCACGCCGGGCCCGCTCGCCCCGCGCGCGGCGATCACGGACGGCAGGCACGGCAGGCACGGCAGGCACGGCAGGCACGGCAGGCACGGCAGGCACGGCGGAGCCCCCGCCCGGCGAGGCCGGACGGGGGCTCGGAAGGCGGTGAGATCAGTAGACGCTCACGCCGTAGGCGTTCAGCGCCTCCACGACCGGCTGGAAGAAGGTCGTGCCGCCGTAGGTGCAGTTGCCGCTGCCGCCGGAGGTCAGGCCGAAGGCGGTGGTGCCGTAGTACAGCGGGCCGCCGCTGTCGCCGGGCTCGGCGCAGACGTTGGTCTGGATCATGCCGTAGACGACGTCGCCGCCGCCGTAGTTGACCGTGGCGTTCAGGCCGGTGACGCGGCCGCTGTGGGTGCCGGTGGTGCTGCCGCGCCGGTAGACGGTCTGGCCCACGGACGGGTTGGCGGCACGGGTGATGTCCTGGCTGCCCACCGTGCCCGGCTTGGACTGCGAGTTGTCGTGCCGGACGAGGCCGTAGTCGTTGCCCGGGAAGCTGGAGCCGACCGTCGGACCGAGGTAGCCGGCGCTGGAGGACCAGGACGGGTAGCCGTCGGTGCAGTGGCCGGCGGTCAGGAAGTACTGCGTTCCGCTGCTGTTGCGGACGTTGAAGCCCAGCGAGCAGCGCCCGCCGCCACTGCGGTAGATGGCGTCGCCGCCGGAGATCAGCTTGTTGAACTTGCCGGGGGTGCGCTCGATGCGGATCGCTTCCGCGCCCGCGCCGGCCGTCTTCTTGATCTTGGCGATCTCGGACTGGCTGACGGTGCTGTCCACCGTGACGACCAGGGTGTTGGTCGCCTTGTCGGTGTACCAGGCGGTCCCCGCGACGTCCGCGGTCTTCATCGCCTTGTCCGCCATGGCGACCTGGGCCGCGGGCGAGGGCGAGGGGGCGGCGCTCGCCGAGGTCGGCAGGGCCATGGCCGCGGCGGCGACGACGGCGGAGGCCGCGGCGACCAGGCGGATACGGCCTCGTCTGCCGGAAGTACCGTTGGGGGCGGTGCGCTGGGTCTTCACTGGCTGTTCCTCCTGTGAAGGAAATGGGGGGAACCCGCGATGGGGCGCGGGCACGTGGAGCCGCCGGGACCCGCTGTACGACGCGTCCCTGACAAGCACCGGGACGGAGTATTCACACGTTCGATCCGTGCGCGCAAGAGTGCCGTTGCGCCAAGTTGCATCGCTCAGCGCACCGGTCACCCCGCATAACGGACGTGAGCCGCCGTCAGTCGCAGCCTCCGCAGCCGCAGTTGCAGTCGCATCCCCCACCGCCACCACCGGACCCACCCGAACTCCCCGACCCGCCCGAGCTGTTGCAGCACCTACCGCAGTTGGCACAGCACTCGCAGCAGTCCGAGCAGCCGGAGCAGTCACAGGAACGGCACAGACCCTCGCGCCTGCGCCCCGACCAAGGACCCTCGTACTCCTTGCTGCAGCAAATCCGCCCGGTGCAGAACAGCCCCGTCCACACCGCGCATCCGGCCACCGCGCCCCGGCGGCGCGACGGGCCGGGAAACGGCGTTCCGGGACGCCCCGGTCGCGGCGGGCTGACACGCGCCGCCGCGAAGGCCCGGTCCACCGCGTGTCCCGTCTCGCGGCCCAGCAGCGCCCGCACCAGTTCGGCGCCCTCCTCGTCCGCGAACTCCACGTCCCGCAGGGCCAGTCGTATGCCGCGCACGGCGTCGTCGCACAGCCTGCGCACCTCGGGCAGGGGGGTGCCGGTGGCGGTGATCGGGTTCCACACTCCCGCCTCCTCGTCCGCGGCCAGGTCCTCGACGGCGTCCAGCAGATGCGCCAGCCGCCCGAAGAGCCGCCCGGCCTCGGCCAGCGGCTCCGCGTTGCCGGGCCGCCCGGCGAGGCGGGCGGTGTGGGCGAAGGCCGCGGCGGTGGCGGTCCCGGTCGGCTCGGTGACCGCCACCAGCGAACCGCCCGGGCCCGTCGCGGCCTCCACCAGCGGCTGCCGTCCGACGGCCTCGGTCAGCACCGCGGTGTCGAAGCCCAACTCGGCCCCGGTACGCGCCCCCGCCCGGTCCCAGCCGGCCGCGACCCTGCGGGCCGCCGCGGCGACCGGACGGCGTGCCAT
>NZ_JBKJFM010000167.1:0-12447 GCF_046614825.1 Streptomyces nanhaiensis | reverse complement strand
GCTGTTGAGCAGCGGTGACCGGGACGCGGACGCCCCCGTGCGAGGATGTCCGCGCCTGTGTCACCGAACGGCTCGCACCGGGCGGCGTGCTGATCGCCGAGGACGCCGGGTCCGCCGGGTCCGCCGGGTCCGCCGGGAAGGGCAGCGCCTCGGCCGGGGCTGGCCGGCGGTACGCCGGCGTCTCCGGGGAGACCGACAGCCGTCGGATCGGCGTGTCCGCCCCTGCGCCGCCCGCTCGGGCCGGGCTCCGGTGGACCGGGGCCCTCTCCGCCCGGAGCCCGGGCCTCCGACCGCGAGCGGTGCCGGGCGGCCGCGGAGCGGTTCACCGGGTTCCCGGCACGGCGGGCCGTCGGCGGGCGGGCGCCGACCGACTACGCAGAAATCCCGGACGACCGGCCGGGGGTGCAGGTCACGTCCGCGGGAGCGTCGGCCGCGCCTGCGCCCTGGAAGCCGAAGGTGGTGGTCCCGTTGCCGGCCAGGGTGCCGTTGTAGCCGACGTTGCGGACGGTGACGTGCTGCCCGTCGACGGCGAGGTCTCCGTTCCACACGTGGCTGATGGACTGGCCGCCGGACAGCGTCCAGGTGACGGTCCAGCCGGTGATCGGTTCGGTGTGGTCGTTCCGGACGGTGACCTCGGCGGTGAAGCCGCCCTGCCACTGGCTGGTGACGCGGTAGGCAGCGGTGCAGTTGCCGCCGGGGGCGGGGCCGGCGCCGCCGAGCGCGGCGGCGATGGCGTGGTAGGCGGGCTTCTTGGCGAAGTCCTCGTCCCATGGCAGGGCGGCGCCCTGGCCCGGGAAGACGGAGGGAACCCAGGAGTACTTGTCGGTGTAGTCCCAGACGGTGATGCCGACGCACCGGGAGACCGCCAGGCACGCCTCGACCACGGCGCCGTAGTCGGCGGCCTGCTGGGTGTCCTTGGCGGCGGTGCGCGGCAGGGTCATGCGGATGTCGAGTTCGGTGAGGGCGACATCGACGCCCAGGTCGGCGAAGCGCCGGATGTTCTGCTCAAGGCTCGCCGGGACCTGGCCGGCGATCAGGTGCGCCTGCATGCCGACGCCGTCGATGGGGATGCCCTGGGCCTTGAAGGACTTCACCATCTCGTAGACGGCGTCGCTCTTGGGGCCGATGCCTTCGATGTTGTAGTCGTTGTAGTAGAGCTTGACGTCCGGGTCGGCGGCGCGGGCGGCCTTGAAGGCCTCGGCGATGTAGCCGTCGCCGATCTTCCGCTGGAAGACCGACTGCCGGCGGCTGCCGTCCTCCTCGAACGCCTCGTTGACCACGTCCCAGTGGACCAGCCGGCCCTTGAAGTGGTCCACCTCGTGGGTGATGTGGTCGCGCATCACTCCGAGGAGCTCGCCGGCCGGCACCTCTTCGACCCAGTTCGGCAGCTGGTTGTGCCACACCAGGGTGTGTCCGCGCACCGACTGTCCGTTGGACTCGGCCAGTTCGACCACCTCCTCGGCGGCGGTGTAGTCGAACCGGCCCCGGGACGGCTCGGTGTACTGCCACTTCATGGTGTTGCCGACGGTGATCTGGCCGAACTCGCTGCCCAGGATCTGCGTGTACCGAGCGTCGGACAGCTCGGGGTTGTCCGTGGCGGAGCCGAAGTAACGGCCCTTGGCCTCGGCCAGTTCGCCCAGGGTGGCGGTGTCGGCGTGGGCCGGGTGGGTGGGCGCGACCGCGGCCAGGCCGGCCGACAGGGTCGCTAACGCTGCCGCGAGGAGGCCGGCCGTGCGGCGGCCTCGGGTCGGGTGGTGGCGGAACATGGTCATCCTCCGATTCGGAAAACGTCCGGGGCTTGGTGTGTCGCCGTGATGACGGGACGGCGGACCGATCCGGCCCCGTCCCGGTTCCTCTCGGCGGACGGGAGGTACCGCCTGCCGATGTCGAGGCCCGGGCGGGCGCCATACGACTCCTACCACAGTGTCCCGGCCGCCGCGGGCGCGTTGTGCGGGTCGCGGAGGAGCCAAAGGGAGGAGCCGGAGGAAGGGACCGGAGGAAGTGGCCGGAGGGAGCAGCGCGGCGGTCGGGGCACCGGCCTGGCTGGAAGGGCAGTCGTTCTCCCGGCACTCCGGCAAAGGGCTCACCCCGAAGCGGCGGGCCGCATCGCCGATCAGTGGTCCCCGGCCTCCGCATCGGCCCGCGTCGCCCCGGTGGTCTCGCCGACCGTCCCGGTACGTGCCACCGGCCGGACTCAGCCGTCCAGCCCGGCCTCCCACTTGCGGCGTCGCAGCACGTAGTCGCTGAACAGGTGCCGGCCGCGGTCGAGCAGCTCGCCCACTTCCGGGTCGCCGCGCCGGGTGTCCGCTGCCGGGTGCCAGCGCTGCACGGACTGCCCGGCCCAGGTACGCAGTTTCACGTCCGGGTCCTTCAGCAGCCCGACCGCCGCCCTCAGTGCCACGACCCCGCCGTACGCGGTCAGGAGCCGGAACGCGGCGACCCGTACATGCCGTGGCCACTCGGGCCCGGTGCGTTCCAGCAGCCGGTCGGCGGGCAGTCGCCTCGCCGACGGCAGCAGGGCCGTGGCCGTCTCGCGGACGACGGCGGGGGACGGGTCGTCGAGCAGCGGCCACAGCCGTCCCGCGTCCGCGAGGTCCAGCGCCCGCAGCCCGGCGACCGTCTGCGCCCGTACCGCGGCCGCCGGGTGCGCGAGCAGCGGCGACAGCAGACGGGCGTCCGCGCGGTCTCCGCATTCGGCCAGCCCGATGACCGCCCCGGGCGGCAGGCCGGGGTCGTCCGGGGCCGCGCAGCGCGTCCGGTACCAGGGTTCCGGGTCGCCTCCGCACTGGCGCACCGCGTACCGGGCGCAGGCGCGCACCAGGGCGGACCGGTCGCCGAGGAAGGGCTCCGCACGACCGGGCCTTCCCGCTCGCCGCAGCGCGGTGACTCCGGCCGAGCGGGCGCGCGGGTTGCGCGCGCCCAGCAGCGGCGCGAGCACCTCGTCACAGGCGCTCTCCTCCTCGGGCAGGGCCGCGAGCGCCGCGGTGGCGCACAGATCCTGCACCACCGCATCACCGTCCCGGGCGGCCGCGCGGGCCAGCTCCACGGAACGGAGGAGGCGGTGGTCGACGGCCAGCCGGTATACGAACCGCCGCACCGTGCGGTCGTGGTGGGCGAAGAAGGCGGTGAGCCGCCCACGGGGTGCCCCTCTCAGGACCTCCTCGAGCAGCTCGGCGCCGAAGGCGCCCCGGTCTCGGCGGCCGCTTCGCAGGATCAGCGGCGCGAGACCGGTGGCGGTGTCCGCGTCCAGCGCCCGGCGCAGCAGCTTACGGGCGCACTCGCGCACCGGTTCGGCCCAGTCGGCGCAGCGGATCACCACCAGAGGCAGCAGGCCGGGATGGCGCGCCGAGTGGCGCAGTGCCGCCTGGCGGATCCGCCCGTCCCGGTGGCACAGGGCCAGCGCCAGCCGGGACTCGTCCAGTCGCGACAGGTCGGCGGGCAGCGCGGCGGTGTGCTCCCACTCCGGCAGGAACCGCCCCCGGTACCAGGCCACCTGCCGCGCTGCCGTGTCCAGCGCGAGCCAGTCAGCGGGGCCGGCCGCGGGCAGGGCGTCCCGCAGCGGCACGCCTTCCGCCAGACGCACCGTCACCGCCGTCCAGTCCCTGGTGTCCCCGTTCATCGCCGCCCCCGTCCACCCGCAGCACTCGGCCGTACCGGGTGATCCTAGGGTCCGGAGTGTGTGCGGGTCTCGCGGAAATACGGCTGCTCCTGCGGGTGTTCGGGGCGGGCCGTTCATCCGGTTCCGCCGGCCGTGGGCTGTCCTGGGCACATCGCCGTCGGCGGGCTCGGTGCGGGGCACCGGCGTTTCCCGTCACCGGATGTCGTGGCCGGGGTGGGCCCGGTCGTAGCGGTGCCGTGCCTCGGCGATGGCGGCGCGGTGTGTGAGGGACCAGTCGGCCAGCGCCTTGACCAGATGGGTCAGGCCGGCCCCGGTCCCGGTCAGGCGGTAGTCGACCTGGGCCGGGACGGTCGGGTACACGGTGCGCAGGACGAGCCCGTCGCGCTCCAGCCTGCGCACGGTGAGGGTGAGCATGCGCTGGGAGATGCCGTCGATCGCGCGCTGCAGCTCCCGGAAGCGGCGCGGCCCGCCCGCGAGTTCGACGATCACGAGTACCGACCACTTGTCCCCGATGCGGTCCAGGACGTCACGGATCCCGCAGTCCGGGTGGTCCTCCTGCCCGCAGGGGGCGAGGTCGGCGGGCGCGGTGGTTACCCCGGTGTGCGTGGGTGACATCGAACTGCCTCCTTGTGGCCGGTACACGGGCCGATCAGGATCGATCGTAGTTACTGGAGAGAACCACGGCGGAGGACTGTGACCGACATGATCCTGGTGACCGGAGCGAACGGAAACCTCGGCTCGGCCACGCTCGCGGCGCTGCGCGCCCGCGGCGCGGACGCGGCGGGCGGCAGCCGCACCCCGCGCGACGGAATGCGGCTGCTCGACTTCGACGATCCCGCGGGCATCGACCTCGCCGGGGTGTCGACCCTGGTGCTGGTCTCCGCCGGCTACGCCGAGGACGACCGGGTCGTCGGGCGGCACGCGGCCGCCCTGGACGCCGCGGCCCGGGACGGCGTCCGGCACGTCCTCTACACAAGCCTGACCGGCGCCGGCGACCATCTCGGTTTCGCGCTGGCGCACCGCGCGACCGAACGGCTCGTACGCTCCTGCGGCCTGCCGTGGACGATCCTGCGCAACGGCCTGTACGCCGAACTCTTCGGCGGCCTGCTGATGTGGAACGGCGGCGCGGTGGAGTCCGCGTTCGGCGACGGCGCCCTGGCCGCGGTCGCCCGTGCGGACCTGGCCGAGGCCGCGGCGGTCGTCGCGACGGACCCGGCACCGCACGGCGGGCGCACCTACGACCTGACCGGCACGCCGGTCACGGCGGCGCAGGTCGCCGGCAGGCTCGGCGTCCCGCACCGGACCATCGGCCTGGGCGAGTACCGGCGCAGGCTCGACGCGATGCCGGAACTGCTGCCGTTCCAGCCGCCCATGCTCGTCTCGATCGCGACCGGCGTCCGGCACGGCTTCCTGGACGGCACCGGCCCCGACCTCGCCGGCATCCTCGGCCGCCCGGTGAGCGACCCACTGGTCACAGCCGCCGCGGCCGCGGCCGCGGGAAAGTAACGCGTGGGCAGGGCGGGATCCTCCTGGTCGCCGGGAGGGCGACAACCCGGTCGACTCGTCGGACCACATCTCCTCCCGCCGCGGACGCGTGCGGGGCCGGGCCGTCCGCGCAGCGGACGCGCCGGTCCGCGCACGCCGGCCGGCCGGGGCACAGGCCCCTGAAGTCCGCCGGCCGCCTGCCGCGCGCCTCCTCCCCCGTGGAACCGGCAGGCGGACAGACCGCGGACACCCAACGGAGCGCCCCCGGAAACTCCGGGCCAGGACCCGGGGTGTCCTGATCGCACTCCTTGTGACGTTGGCATGTCAGCGTCATTCTGGGCGGCGCGGCGGTTTCTACCCGCATAGAGGAGAGGCCGTCCGCACCCGCGTACCCGTTCCTGACCACATCCGCCTACGCTCCTCCGCAGGAGATCCGCGTGACCAGACACCGGTTCAGAACCTCAGTCGTATGCGCCACCCTCCTCGCCCTCGGCCTCGGCCCCCTCCAGGGAGTCGCCTCGGCCTCCGCGCCACCCGAAACCCTCCGGGGCTCCGGGACCGTCGCCGCGATCGAGGACGGCGCCGCACGCTCGCTCGCGACCACCCTCTCCGACTCCGCCTGGCGGACCCGGGTCCGGGACGCGGCCCTCACCTCGGACGGGGTCGGTCTCGGCGATCTCGCGAGGAAGGACCCCTCACAGGCGGCGAAGGGCCTCGGGACGGTGGTCGCCGATGCCGACCGGGACCTGGCGGAGGCCAAGGGGCTCGGCACGAAGGCCGGCCCTCTGCTGCAACTCCGCCTCGCCGACGAGTCGATGCGCGAGGCGCTCAGGGCCGGTGCCGAGCCGCTGGTGGCGGCCGTCCCCGCCGATGACGGCGCCACCACGGTCACCGCCTACGACAGCGCGGGCCGCACCCACTCGCTCGACGCGCACCGGCTCCCCGAACGCCCCGTCTACGTGGTCGGCGTCGACGCCGAGCGGGCCGTCACCGCGGGCATGCGGGTCCTGCGCGAGGAACTCGCCCGGAACAGCCTCTCCACGACCGGCCCGGTGGGTTCCGCGAGCACCGCGAGCGACGGTTTCTGGACAAGTCGCATCACCTCCGTGAGGCTGTCCGACGACGAGGAGCCCTGGATCAAGGGCGATGCCGAGATCTTCTCGCTGGTGACCGGCTTCGGCCAGGACGGCAAAGTGCGCGTCGATCCGGTCGACATGCCGTATCTCGACGAGGACGGCAGGACCTATTACCCCAACCAGATCCTGGTGAACTGGTCGTACTACAAGTACAACCTCGCCGACGTCGTGATGATGGAGGAGGACGGCAGCACCAACTACCGGTCGCTCGCCAAGGCCCTCGCCGACGCCCTGCTCACCATCATCGACATGGGGGCCTACGTCCCGCTGGTCAACGCCGTGCTGGACGCCATGCCCGACGACTGGTGGACCGACGATCCCGACTACGTGGACTCCTGGTACACCCTCGCCCGCAGCAGCGCGGGCTCGTTCAGGGGCGCGCGGGGCAACGGCACCATGGCACTCGAACCCTACTGGGTGTCGGCCTTCTAACACTGTGACCGCGCAGGTTCGCCGGGTTGGTGGTCGTGGCGGCCGGATTCGCGGTGACATCCGGTCCGATCGCCGGAGGCGCGGTGGCCGGGCCTGTCCATGTGCGCAGACTGACCGGCCGGGAGGGCTCGCTCCCCGCCCTCCTGCTCCGGCGGGCACCGCATGCTTCGTGTACGTCGTCCACGGCCCGGCCGTGGCCGCGGCCCCCGGCGGGCTCTCACGTGCTCGTCCGCCGCGGGGTCGGCCTGCGGCCGCAGGGCGGGGCAACCCGCCCGGCGGGTCAGCCCGCTCCGAGGCCGGTTCGGCCTCGGAGCGGGCTGACCGCGGTGCGGCGTACGGCCTCAGGAGACGACGTCGCGCACGGCGTTGATGACCCCGGTGTTCGAGATCATCCCGATGTGGCCGAGGCAGGCGGTCCGGCGGTTGTCGGCGCCGTCGAGGATCGTGCTGTCGACCGGGTTGATGACGAGGTCGCAGGGCGAGCGGAAGGTCGTGTACCTGACATTTCCGGGAGTGGGGTCACCGGCGTTGAGGTTCCTCAGGAAGTCCGACCCGGCGCGCATCTCCTTGCAGGAGGTGATGAGGAGGGAGCAGAACCCCGCGATCGCGGTCCCGTTGTTCGGCCCGCCGATCGACACCCAGTCGTCGACCCGGCCGGCGCCGCCGAGGTTCTTGATGTAGTAGCGCGAGGAGAGGCCGCCCATGGAGTGGGTGACGATGTCGACCTTGCTCGCGCCGGTCTGCTTCAGGACTCCGTCGATGTAGTCGGACAGACGGCCCGCGATGGTGGCGTTGGAACGGAACGAGTCGTATCCGAAGACGTACAGCTGGTCGGCGGAGTAGCCGTTCGCCCTGAAGTTGCCGGTCATCGTGGAGAACTGGCCGCTCTTGCCGGCGAAGCCGTGCACGAAGACGACGGGCTCGGAGGCGTTGGCCTGTGCGGTGGCCGGGGTGAGCGGTACGACCAGCGCGGCGGCCAACAGGGCGCACATCGAGGTCAGGACATGGCGCAGGCGCATCTGGACTCCTGTCGGACAAGCAGTGGGGGCTGCTGTGTGGGAGGGTTCAGGGAGCGCGCGTCCCGCGTCGGAAGCAGGCCTGTGTGCTTCGGACGACGTCAGGTTACTCACACGTAGCCCGCTGTTTACATCACGGGGACATCACGGTGTGTGATCTACGGAAGCCGTCGGATCGGCTCCCTCCGGGAGAGGCCGCCGCGTATACAGCGCATACCGGCGGACCAGGCCGCGCGGGGAGTCGTCGGAGTTCCTCGCGAGAAGACCTTCCGGGTGACCGGAACCGTCCGGGTGCGATGGCTCGATGACCCGGGAGCCCGCCACGGTTCCGCCCGGACGTACTGCCGGCCGCCGTACCCGAAGTGCCACCGGCCCGCTTGCGGTTGCCGGCTCGGCGGGCGGGCCGGCAACCGGATCCCAGCAGGCGGATCAGCAGGCGGACAGGGAATAGCGCCGTTTCTCCCGGGCCCGGGCCCCCAGCCGGTCGTAGAACCTGATCGCGTCCGTGTTCCACGGCGGTGTCTGCCACTGCACTTGGCCGAGCCCGAGAGCACGGGCCTCGGCCAGCACGGCCTCCACCAGCATCGGGCCGATGCCCAGGCCCCGGTGGCCGTCCCGCAGGAACAGGCAGTCCATGTGGAGGTACTCCGCGCCGTCCCAAGTGGACAGCTCGGGAGCGCAGGAGGCGTATCCGACGATCTCGCCGCCGTCCAGCTCCGCGACGAAGCAGCGCAGTCGCGGAGCCGACGGGCCGAAGAGCAGTCCCTCCAGCCGCCTGGGCAGGTCGGCGGGCGGCGGCGGCGCGTTCTCGTACGCGGCGTGCTCGGCCGCCGGCGCGGCGACGCGGGGGAGGTCGGCGGGACGCGCGTGCCGTACCAGCGGCACCCCGGCCCGCGTCACCGGACCTCGCCTTCCAGCATGTCGCCGCACCACGCGGCCAGCCGCTCCGCGAGAGCGCCGTCGCCTCCCAGCACGTGCCTGCTGAAGGAGTCCCGTTCGTGGGCCAGCACGGCTGCTTCCCAGACGCATGGAGCCAGCCCCGACCGTCCAGGCCGTAGCCGTTCGGCGTCACCGGCCGGCCCGGTGAAGACGGCGAGGTCGGCCATGTAGCCTTCGATCCACGTGTGCACCAGGACGTAGTCGCCGTCGCCACCGGCGTGGACCAGCAGCACGGCGAGCCCGAGCGATCCCCGCAGGTACGCGGACGACAGGTGGTCGGCCGCGATCCTCAGCCCGGCCTGCGCGTGCCTGTCCGTCACGGTCCGGCCGGGCGCCTCGACCGCGTAGGGCTTGACCAGGTGCCCGGCGATCTCGGAGGTGTTCAGGGCGCGTACGGTCGGGGCGTGATAGCCGTCGGCCAGTGCGCGTAACGCTCCGGAACCGGCGAGTGCGGGAGAGGGCCTGGACCGGATCTCGGCAGGGTCTGTCATGCGGTCATGATGCCCGCCCCTCCGCGGCGGCCCCACGGGTGCCCGGGCACGGCGCGCTTCACCGCCGTCCGCGGTGGTCGCCCACCACACCGCCGAAGCGGAAAGAAGGGGAATCAGTTCGTCCGGACCGAGGGGCAGGCCGGTCCGCGAGAACCCGGGAAGAACTCCCAGCGATTCGGCCAGAACCGAAACCCTTTGACTTCCCCTCAGGCGAACACCACGATCGATCACGGCATCGACCACGAGGGTGAAGGGGGAACAAATGTCTTCGCAATACGAATCCGGAGTCGAGGAAGTCTGCGAGTCGCTCTCTGCGAAAAGCTACGAAATGCTCTCCGGCGGCAAGGTGAAACAGCTTCTCCTGCAACGGTCGGAAAACTCTTTAGACGATCTGGACACCTTTCGCGACAGCTGGAACCGGATGCCGCTCGACGGCTACATGGCCGACGGCGGCCGCTACCGGCGCCGGCGGCACGCCACGCTGAGCGCGCCCCCCGCGAGCGGCACGTACCGGATCGAGGCCCACCGGCCGCACTACCAGACGCTGGACTACAACAACCTCAACGGCGGAGTGGCCCGGCACTACGAGCCGTTCGAGGACCACATCCTGCGCGGCCCCACCATGGACAGCCTCCTCTCCCTGGGCTGCGACATCTTCGGCAGGCTCGCCCCGTACTCCCCGTGGCACATCGAGGCCCACCAGTTCCGCATCGAGGTCAGCGGCGAGGAGGTCGGCAAGCCGACCCCCGAGGGCGTCCACCGGGACGGGGTCACCTTCGTGCTGATGGCCATGGTGGGGCGCTCCAACGCCGTCGGCGGCGAGAGCACCGTCTTCGACCTGGGGAAGGCGCCGGTGGAGAAGTTCACCCTCACCGACCCGCTCGACCTCGCGCTCGTCAACGACGAGCGGGTCCACCACGGCGTCTCGCCCGTCGAGCAGCTCGACTCGTCCGAGCCCGCGTCACGCGACGTCCTGGTGATCACCTACCGGCACAAGCCCTGACGTCCGGGGGTGGGGTACCGCGCGGTACCCCACCCCTCTCCACGCCTGTCACCGGTCCAGCGAGAAGATGGGAACATGGGTCAGATCATCGCCGTAGGGGTCATCACCGTTTTAGCCGTCATCAGCCCCGGCGCGGACTTCGCGATGACCATTCGCAACAGCTACCTCTACGGCCGGAGCGCGGGGATACTCGCGGCGGTGGGGATATCGCTGGGCGTACTCGTCCACGTCACCTACACGATGGTCGGCGTGGGGCTGCTCGTGACGCGCACCCCGCTGCTTTTCACGGTGATGAAACTGGTCGGGGCCGCCTATCTGGTGTACATCGGGTACAAGACGTTCGTCACGAAGACCCAGGTGCAGATCGATCTGTCCTCCGACGGCGGGCTGTCCAAGTCCGGGGCGCTGCGCACCGGGTTCCTGACCAACGCGCTCAACCCCAAGACGATGCTCTTCGTGCTCAGCACCTACACCCAGGTGGTCAGCGCCGACACCCCGGTCGTCCAGCAGGTCGGATACGGTCTGTTCATGTCGGTCGCGCACCTGGTCTGGTTCGCCCTGGTCGCGCTCTTCTTCTCCCACCAGAGCCTGCGCGCCCGGCTGCTGCGCCGCCAGGGCGTGCTCAACAAGGCGATCGGCACCGTGCTCGTCGGCCTGGGCGTAGCCCTGGCGCTGTCCCCGTCAGTCCAGTGACAGCGGTTCGACGCGGGGCTCGGCGATGGTGCGGTAGTCCCGCGTCGACAGGGCGATCGAGCGGTCGAGCCGGGCGGCGTTGAAGAAGAACTCCGGGTGGGCCAGCAGGCCGGGGTCGACGAGCAGTTCCAGCCGTTCGTCGAACGAGAAGGGGAGGATGGTCCCGCTCGGGGAACCCGCGAGTTCCTCGGCGATGTCCGGGGAGGCGAAGGAGGCGTAGGTGCCGCCGTACAGCGCCTTCACCGCCGACAGGTCGATCCGCTTGTCCCCCGGTACGACGACCAGCGCGAAGCGCTTCTCCTTCTTGCCGATCTTCACCATCGCGATGATGCACTTGGCCGCCTGCGCCAGGTCGTGGCCGCGGAGCCGGCTGACCGCCTCGGTGCCGCCCTCGGGGGCGTGCTCGATCACCCGGTAGGCGGCCCCGTGTTCGTCGAGCAGGGCGAGCAGCTTCTCGTAGGTGCCGTCCGCGGCCATTGCGGTCCTCCTGTTGCGACTGATCCCGTGTCAGGTCGGTTGATCCTATGCCGCCGGAGCCCAGGCATCGTTCCGCCTTGCGTGCCCGGGCCGCGAGACGGTGGCCCGGGCACGGGCGGTGCGGGCTACCGGCGGTCCGCCGGCATATCGGCCCCGTCGTCCATGTACTCGAGCAACGCGGTTCCCGAGCCGCCCAGTTCGTACAGCACTCGGGCACCCGCCCGGCGCCGGTGCACCAGGCCGGCGGCCACCAGGGACGTGAGGTGCTCGGAGATGGTGCTCGGGGCGAGGCCGAGCGTCGCGGCCAGGGCCGAGGTGGTGGTGGGCGCGGCCAGGCCCCGGACCACGCCGGCCCGGCTGCGGCCGAGCAGGATCTCCAGCCGGTCCCCGCGTACGGGGACGTCGGCCCGCCGGGCGGGCGGCGCGTTCCCGGCGAGCACGGCGGCGCCCTTGGCCTGGTAGGACAGGGCCACCGAGCCGTCCAGGGCCGGGGCGAGGAGGGATGCTCCCCGGCCGAACAGCAGGGGCACGATGACCAGGTGGGAGACACCGGACACCTCGGTCCGGGTGGTTCCGGCGTCCAGTCTCAGGCCACCGCCGTGCCATGACAGACGGCCGTGCAGGCTGCGGAACAGCTCCTCCGTGCCCTGCGTGGCCAGAATGCGGGCACGCAGCAGTATCTCCTCCTCGGTCGCGGCGCGCAGGGACGCCGTGAACGGCGCCAGGGCCGCCTGCCAGTACCGGGGAAGGAATTCGCAGAGTTCGGCGATACGCGCCTGCGGATCCGAGTGCACCGGACGTACTCCGGCGGGAATGCCCTGCGGGAACCACCGCTCCAGTTCCGCCCGGACACGGGCCGGGGACACCGCGCGCAGTACCGCGATCTCCTCTTCCAGATCGTCTCTGACCGGGGACGGGACGACCGAGAGGAACGAGGGAAGCGTTCCGCCGCAGGCGCGGTGCAGACGGACGAGCCAGCCCGGAACGGTCGTGCCCGTCCTGCCCAGCGAATGCCGGGCGGCTTTGGCCCAGTGAGGTTTTCTCAGCGAAATGATCTACGCGAAGCCGGATGAGGCTCTGGTGTCCGGACGATTCGGGCAGCCCTGCCCCGGTGGCGGGCAGACGTAAAGCCCCTGGTAGGACGGTTCTCTCTCAC
>NZ_JBKJFM010000166.1:0-12599 GCF_046614825.1 Streptomyces nanhaiensis | reverse complement strand
GGGGCGGGCGAGGCCAGCGCGGCGACCGTGCTCACCAGGGCGGGGCCGGCCACCGAGACGGCGTTGTAGGTGGCCGCGTCCAGGGCGTACGCGCGGTCGCGGTCCGCCCCCTCGGGCACCAGGCGGGCCACCAGGGCGGACAGTCCGCCGGTGGCCACCGGACCGCAACCGCCGCCGAGGGCGGCGACGGCCAGCACCGCGGGCAGGGGCGCGCGTCCGGTGATCGCCGCCAGCGTCGCGATCCCGGCCGCCAGGCCGCCCAGCGCGCACAGGTAGAACAGCCGGGGGTTGCGGGCCCGTTCGGCCAGCGCCCCCGCCAGCGGCGCGGCCAGTACGTGCGGCGCCATCCAGGCGGTGAGCACGAACGCGCCCTGGGCGGCGCTGCCGGTGCGGTGCAGCGCCAGCATCACCACGGCCACCGCCATGCCCTCCTCGGCGAGCCGCGCGAGGAAGGCGGTGGCCAGATAGGACCTCAGCCCGGTGTGCGGGCGCACGGATGCCTCCCGAGGTGTAACGCCATTTTGGAAAAAGACGTTACCCTGTGCGGGACGGTGAGGGGAGAGACATGTGAACGACGTGGTCACCGGACGCGGATTCCGGCCGGCCCGGCGGCTGGTCGACCTCGCCAACGCCCTCCGCGCCGACCCGGAGCTGCCCCGGGAGGAACTGGCAGGACTGCTCGTCCGCCACGGTGAGCGGCCCGAGGACCTCACCGAGGAGACGTTCCCGCCGGCCTGCGCGGCCGAACTGCGCTCCGCCGTCGCCCGTATGACGGCCGTACTGGCCGAGACCGACACCGGCCGGGCCGCCCGCGCACTCAACGCGATCCTCGCCGAGTGCGGTGCCCGCCCCCGCCTGACCGACCACGGCGGACGCCACCCCTGGCACCTCCACGTCGACCGGGACGAGGACGCGGGCTGGGCCGACTGGTTCCTGGCCGCGAGCGCCCTGGCCCTGGCACAGATCGTCACCGAGTACGGCCGCGCCGCCTGGGGCGAGTGCGCCGCACCCGGCTGCTCCGCGTTCTATCTGGACACCGGCCCCGGCAGCGCCCGCCGCTACTGCTCCGCCACCTGCGCCTCCCGCGCCCGCGTCGCGGCCCACCGCCGCCGCCGGAGGGAAGAGGAGGGCAACCCGGCCGGTCGGCGGGAAGGGCGGGGTGGCGCGAAGTGAGGCGGAAGAGTCGTCCGCCTTCGTCGCGCCGCATGCGCGGCGAACCGCCCGGGTCCCCCCGCTTCGGCGAACCCTTCCTGTGGACGGCCCTGTTCCGCCGGAAGGCGTGAGGGCGGCGGCCGTCGTGTGGGATGTCCGGCCGTCCGCGTACCGTGGAGGAATGCTGCACATATGGCGCGATGCGGACCGTTATCGGGGCGGGGACCCGGCGGCCGGCATCGAGACACGGCACGCCTTCTCCTTCTCCGGCTTCTACGAGCCGTCCAACACGCGCTTCGGGCTGCTGGTCGCCTGCAACGAGGAGCGCCTCGCACCGGGCGCGGGCTTCGCCGAGCACCCGCACGCGGACGTGGAGATCGTCTCGTGGGTGGTCGAGGGAGAGCTGACCCACGAGGACTCGGCCGGCCGCCGCGTGACCGTGCGGCCCGGGGACGTGCAGCGGCTGAGCGCCGGCCGCGGCATCCGGCACGTGGAGCGCAACGCGGGGGGCGAGCCGCTGCGGTTCGTGCAGATGTGGCTGGTGCCGGGGGTGTTCGGAGGCGAGGCGGAGTACGAGGTCGTGCGCGGCATAGCGGACGGCACCCCGTACGCCCTGGACCGTGCCGACGCGGTGCTGCACGTGCGGCGGCTGGGCGCCGGGGAGCGCACCGCGGTGCCGGACGCGCCGTGGGTGTACGTGCACGTGGTGCGCGGCGGGCTGCGCCTGGGCGGTGAGTCGCTGGAGGCGGGCGACGCGGCGCGGATCACGGACGCGCAGGGGCTGGAGGCGTCCGGAGGCGGGGCCGGGGCCGAGGCGCTGGTCTGGGAGATGCACTCCGAGCCGTCCTACGGCTGAGACCGCCCCTCCGCGGGGGGCTCCACGGCGGAATCCCGTACGGCCGGCTCCGGGGCCGGGAGCGCGCCGGAGCAGGTGGCGCGCCCGTAGGACCCGAAGGCGGTGGAGCGCTGGACGTGCCTGCCGCGGATGGCGAGGGTGCAACTGGCCTCGCCGCCCTTCTCACCGAGGAGGATGCTGACGGTGGGCTCCTTGCCCAGGGGCACCTCCACGGTCTTCTTCCACGGCAGCGTCACGTCCGAGGCGACGGTCGCCTTCCCGGCCTCGCTGCGGGCGAGATAGGTGATGTCGGCCGTGCCCTCCCCCCGGACCTCGTAGGTGACCTCGGCGGTGGGGACGGCCCGCTCCCCGGGCTCGTCCTCGGTGTTCAGGACGCCGTAGCCGACGAGGCCGGCGCAGGCGAGCACCAGGGCGGCGGCGACGGCCACCACGCGCCGGTCCACGCCCCGTTCGGACGTGCCCTCCGCGGTTTCGCCGCCGGCGGAATCGGCGGGACCGGTTTCCGGGATTTCCGTGGCATCGGATTTCTCCGCGCTTCCGGCCTTGCCGGTGACCTCCGTGACCTCCGGGACATCCGGCGCCGGATTGTCCGGGCGGCCGGGCGATTCCCCGGGCCGCGCATGCGCCCGCGTGCGGTCCTTTTCCTCGTCCGGTGTGTCCGGGGGCCCGGACATGTCCTTGCTCATGACGATCCCCTTCCGAGAACGCGGACATGCGAACACGGCGTTCTACACCATGCGCGACACCCGTGGCCAGTGAGGGAACAAAGCATCCCAATCCGCCCCATCGGTCCGTCTTGGTCTGCGGTGATGAGGTGCCGAACCTGTGAAGTGCCCCTTATGTCCGCACGCTTGACGGGGGATCTGAAACACGCGTAGAACCCTCCGTCGGCTGCGAGAGCCGTCGTGACCGGCGGGCGACGCATTCCTTGGCGGAATCCCTTTCCAGGGGTTCCTCCTGGGGGTGCGTCGTCCGGTCCCCACGCCGTAACGCCGATTTCACGGCCATGTTCCGTCCGTAGGCCGCCCCGTTTTCCGGGGTGGTTGCTTCGGCCTGCCCGCATTCCGCGCGTACGCGAGCGCGGGAGACGCGGGACCGGCCGGGAAAGGAATTCGGCAGGATGAGAAAGCGGTACCGAAGACTGCTTTCCGGACTCGTCGTGTCGGCCGTCATGGGCACCCTGCTGCCGCAGGTGGCGCACGCGGCCCCGGCGTCCGGAGACGGCGACGACGGCGGCAAGGGCGTCGTCGACACCGTCGCGGACTGGTTCTCCGGCGACGAGGACGACGGCGAGGCGGCCCCGCCCGCCGACGGCAGGGCGGCGCTGCCCAGCCGCGAGAAGCTCCCCAGGGGGAAGAAGGCGCCGGCGGCGAAGCGCGTCAAGGAGCTGACCGGCAAGCGCACCGCGCACGCCCGGTTCTGGCAGCTCTCCGACGGGCGGGTCGAGGCCGAACTGTCGGCCGTCCCCACCTCCTACCGCTCCGGGTCCGGCGAGAAGGCCCAGTGGAAGTCGATCGACACCGCGGTGCGCCCCAGCGACGCCGAGGGGTTCGAGTTCGCCAGCACCGCCAACACCGGCCGCAGCTGGTTCGGCTCCGACCCCAGGCGCCTGATGCGCTTCGCCAACGAGACCGGCCAGGGCGTGACGATCGGCCTCCAGGACGCGACGGGCGCGAGGCTCAAGCCCAGGGCCGAGGGCGACACCGTCACCTACGCCGGCGCCCTGCCCGGAGCCGACCTGTCCTACGAGGTGGGCCCGGGCCGGGTGAAGGAGAACATCACCCTGGCCGAACGACCCGACGAGCCGGTGTCGTTCACCTTCACCCTGGACGTCGACAAGCTCACGCCCAAGGTGCGTAAGGACGGCTCGATCGCCTTCTACGGCGAGCACCCCGGCGTGCCCGTGATGGAGATCCCCGCCGCGTACATGACCGACGCGCGCAAGGACGCCTCCTCGCCCTACGGGTACGCACACAGCAACGACGTCACCCAGAAGCTCACCCGCCACGGCGACGACTGGCGGCTGACGGTGACGCCGGACGCCGACTGGCTGGCGGCGAAGGAGCGGCGGTACCCGGTGGTCGTCGACCCCACCGTCTCCATCGCCCCCACGCCGGCGCAGTCGCAGGACGTGATGGTCCTGTCCGACCAGCCGTCGGTCAACTTCAACGCCAACTGGAAGCTCGCGGCGGGCCGTACCGACACCGGAACCGCCCGCTCGCTGATCAAGTTCCCGCTGGACGAGATCCCCGCCGGGGTGGAGGTCGACTCCGCCCGCCTGGAGATGTACTTCGACCAGACCCACACCACCGGCGGCACCGACGTGCCCGTCCGGGTGCACCGGGCCACCGGGGCGTGGGACGAGTCGACGGCGACCTGGTCCAGCACCAGCTCGCTGGTGGGCGAGCTGTCGGGCACCAGCGTCCAGGTCGACGACGGCGACCCGGCCACGGCCGCCTCCGGCTCCTGGCCCGCGTCCGGCTCGACGCTGACGCAGTACGCCGTCGGCGGCGACTACCGCTACAACAAGGACGGCACGGCCGGGGACACCTACGCCTGGCAGCCGAGGGTCGAGGACACCGCCACCTACCGGGTGGACGTCCACTACGTCGCGGCCACCGACCGCGCCACGAACGCCCCCTACACCGTCACCCACCGCGACGGCTCGGCGACGTACACCGTGGACCAGTCGGCCGGCACGGGCGGGCAGTGGACCTCACTGGGCGGCGGCAAGCAGCTTCCCTTCACCAAGGGCACCACCGGCAAGGTCGTGCTCGGGGACGGTCCGGCCTCCACCTCCACCGCCGTCATCGCCGACGCGGTGCGGCTGGTGAACCCGGCCGAGATCTGGAAGAACGTCGGCGAGTACAACCAGTGGCACAAGTTCCCCGTCACCGACACCGTGCAGAAGTGGGTCTCGGGCACCGCGGCCAACCACGGCTTCGTGATCAAGGCGCGGGACGAGTCCTCCTCCGGCCCGCTGGGCGGCCCCCGCTACGAGGCGGCCGACGGCGACTACGGCGGTGAGACCTCGACCTACCCGCGGCTGACCGTCACCTGGGGCAAGACCGGCACCGCGCTGGACTCCCCGACCGTCGTCCACGGCACCGGCCCGGAGCTGCACTGGAAGGCGTACAAGAACACCAGCGGCGACTCCGGTCTGGACATCGTGGAGTACCAGCTGCACCGCTCCAGCCAGCAGACCTTCACCCCGTCGGCGGCCACCCTGGTCGCACCGGTGGACAAGGCGGTCACGTCGTTCACGGACACCACCGCGACCCCGACGCCCGCCGACCACGCGGACGAGATCGGGCGGTCGTACTACTACCAGATCGCGGTCAAGACCAAGAGCGGCGAGCTGCTCGGTTCGCCCACCCGGGTCGTGGGCATCCCCAAGGCCGGCCGCACCATGAAGCTCATCCAGGCCGGGCAGAGCGACACCACCCTCTCCAGCGCCCAGCCGGACACCAACCAGGACACCATCGAGTCCTGGGGGGTCGGCCAGAAGTGGCTGAGCGTCGGCAACAACTCCGCCACCTACGGCACCACCCGCTCGGTGCTGGAGTTCCCGACCTCCGACATCCCCACCAGCGCCACCGTGCTGGAGTCCCGACTGTTCCTGTGGGCCTCGCAGACCACCACCGGCAGCGACGGGGCGGTCTACGAACTGCGCCCGCTGACACGGGCCTTCGACGAGACCACCGCCACCTGGAACAAGGCGTCCTCCTCCACCGCCTGGTCCAAACCCGGCGGCGACTACGGCTCCACCGTCTCCGACACCACGGCACAGTGGGGCAACGAGGTCGGACGCCACTGGTGGGACGCCACCTCGATGACGCAGGGCTGGGTGAGCGACCCGGCCGCCAACAAGGGCGCGATGCTCAAGCTCGCCGACGAGTCCTCCACCGGCCCGCAGGAACGCAGCCTGTTCCTGTCGGCGGAGGCCGCCGACCCGCAGCTCCGCCCGCTGATCCGCGTCATCTACGTCGACTCCACCGCCGAGAAGACCTACTACGCGCCGCAGACGCCGTCCCGGATGATCCCCGGTGACACCGACACCGTCGAGGTGACGGTCACCAACACCACCGGCTCGGAGTGGACGGCGACCGGACACGAGCTGTCCTACCGGTGGGCGCTGCCGGACGGCACCGACGCCACCACCGGCGGCAACCAGATCGCCACCGCCCTGCCGAGGAACCTCGCGCCGGGCGAGTCGGCGACGGTGCGGGCTCAGGTCAAGGCGCCGATCAACTCCGACTCCGGCAACAAGCGCCTGGACCACGTGCTCACCTGGGACGTGCGGAACAAGAGCACCGGCGCCTGGGTGTCGGACGGCGGGGGAGTCCCCGGTCTGGCCCAGCACGTGGCGGTGGAGGACCCGACCTCCAACCAGCTCGGGCTGGAGAAGTTCTACTCCTACGCGGGCAAGAACACCGGCGCCGGCTCGACGGTGATGAACAACCTGTACGCCGGCAACAACGTCTGGTCCTACAACGCCTTCTCCAACCCCGGCCGCGGCCTGTCCACCTTCGCCCGGTTCTCCTACAACTCCCTGGACACCTCCGACACCGTCCTCGGCCACGGCTGGTCCGCCCAGCTCGCGGCCCCGATCCGCTCGGGCGCGGCGCTGGACTTCCACCCCAACCCGAACCCGACCACCGTCACCCTCCCCGACGGTGACGGCACCGCGCACACCTTCCGCAAGCAGGACGACGGCACCTGGAAGGCCCCGGCCGGGGTGCACTACCTGCTCCAGCAGAAGGCGGGGGTGGACTGCCGGCCGTCGGCCGACGGAGACCCGCAGGCCTGGTCGATGACGCGGCCGGACCGCACGCAGTTCTTCTTCGACTGCGACGGCTACCTGTCGGCGATCACCGACCGGAACGGCAACACCCAGACCTACACCTACGAGGAACGCCGCTCCAAGAACAAGCCGGTCAAGTTCCTCAAGTACATCACCGACCCGGCCGGCCGGCAGACCCTGACGGTCGACTACTACGACAAGGGCCAGGACTACCCCTACATCGACGACGCCGGTGTGAAGCAGTCCGGCACCAACCTGACCAGCCCGAAGATCATCGACCACATCGCGTCGATCACGGACGTCTCCGGGCGGAAGCTGACCTTCGTCTACAGCGACAAGGGCCTGCTGGGGGAGCTGACCGACGGCGCCGGCAGCGCACAGCCGAAGGTCTTCACGTTCACCTACGACGCCACCCAGGGCAACAAGAACGTCAAGCTGGTCGAGGTCACCGACCCGCGCGGCAACGCCACCTCCTTCGACTACTACGACCCCAGCGAGGGGGACGACCCGACGTTCCACTGGGCGGCGCAGACCATCACCGACCGCCTCGGACACGACACCGGCTTCGTCTACACCGACCCCGACGGCACGGCCGGCTCCACCATCCAGACAGCCGTCACCGATGCGGAGGGCAACGCCTCCACCTACCTCCAGGACGGCTACGGCCGCCCGACCCAGGTGACCAACGCCAAGTCCCAGACCACCAAGCTGTCCTGGGACGCGGACAACAACGTCACGCGCCTGGAGGAGAACAACGGCGCGGTCACCACCTACGCCTACGACCCCAAGACCGGCTACCCCACCGAAACCAAGGACGCCGAGGCCAACGCGGCCGGCACCCCGGGCACGACGATGGAGTACGCCACCTCGCTCAACGGCCATGTGGCCGATCTGTGGCGCAAGGTCTCCCCGGAGGGCCGGACCTGGCAGTTCGGTTACGACACCTTCGGCAACCTGGCCTCGGTCACCGACCCCAAGGGCACCGCCACCACCACCGCCGACGACTACACCACCACCTACACCTACGACACCCACGGCCGGCTGACGGCGGCCACCGACGCGAACGGCAACACCACCACCCACGGCGAGTTCGGCCCGACCGGCTACCCGGCGCTGATCACCGACGCGCTGGACAACGCCACCTCGTTCCTCTACGACGAGCGCGGGCAGGTGCTGGAGAGCACCGACGCGCTGGGCAAGACCACCACGCAGACCTACGACGTCTTCGGGCGTCCGCTGGTCTCCACCGTGCCCAAGGACCAGGAAGCCGGTGAGGTGATCATCACCCCGGCCCCGGTCTACGACGCCAACGACAACGTCACCGAATCCACCGCGCCCAACGGGGCGGTCTCCACGGCCGTCTACGACAGCGCCGACCAGCTCACCTCGGCCACCGCGCCGAAGGACACCGACACCTCAAACGAGCGCAGGACGACCTACGCCTACGACAAGGTCGGCAACCTCCTGACGACCACCGAGCCCAAGGGCAACCTGACCGCCACCGCCGGCGACTACACCACCACCAACGCCTACGACGCGGTCTACCAGCTCACCTCCGTGGTCAACGCGGCGGGCGACAAGCTCTCCTACGAGTACGACGACGTCGGCAACCTGCTGAAGGTCACCGACCCGAAGAAGAACGCCAGCGCCGATACCGGCGACTTCACCACCGCCTACGCCTACGACCTCAACCACCGCGTCACCACGGTCACGGACGCGGCCGGCCACACCACCTCGCGCGCCTACGACAAGGACTCCCTGGTCGTCTCCACCACGGACGCCGAGAACAACACCACGCTCGTCACCTACGACGAGCGCGGCATGACCACCGAGGTCAAGGTCCCCCACGCCAAGGACGCCTCGGGCACGATCACCTACCGCACGACGAAGTACGTCTACGACGAGGTCGGCAACCGCACCAAGGTGATCACCCCGCGGGCCGTGGCCGCCGGGACGACGGAGGCCTTCACCGCCCGGACCGAGTACGACGCGCTGAACCGCCCGGTCAAGCAGTTCCAGCCCTACGACCCGGACGACTCCCGCTACAACGACCCCAACGTCTACACCGAGACGGTGTACGACGCGGCCGGCCGGGTGACGTCGACCTCCCTGCCGCCCTCCCAGGGGCAGTCGGTCCGCAACACCACCGCCTACACCTACTACGACCACGGTCTGGTGAAGTCCTCCACCGACCCGTGGGACATCACCACCACCTACGACTACAACGACCTGGGCCGGCAGACCGCCCGCACCCTCACCTCGGCCGGAGGCTCCTCCTCCCGCACGATGGGCTGGAGCTACTACCCCGACGGCAAACTGAAGTCCCGCACCGACGACGGCGTCCCGGTCGGCCGGCACGTGGTGCTGGTCGACAACTCCGACACCCACAACACCGACTCCACCGGCACCTGGACCACGGCGGACGCCGACGGCCAGCAGGGCTACGACCACGCCGTCCACGCGGCCGGCACCGGCACGGACGCCTTCACCTGGACCCTCAACATCCCCGCCGACGGCACCTACACCGCCTACGTGAAGTACCCGGACGTGCCGGAGACGGCGGCAACGGCCACGTACACGCTCACGCACGACGGAGGGACGACCGACAAGACGGTCGACCAGACCACCGGCGCCGGCACCTGGGTCTCCCTGGGCTCCCACACCTTCACCCGGGGCAACGACGCCAAGCTGGAGCTGTCCGAGAACGACGGCGGTGCGGTCGTCGCCGACGCGGTGAAGCTGGTGCGCGACACCAGCGGCGAGAGCGACACCGAACAGCGCGACTTCTCCTACACCTACGACGCCAACGGCAACCTCACCCAGATCACCGACGGCTCCTCCGGCGCCGACACCGACACCTACCGGATCGCCTACACCGGCCTCAACCAGGTCCACCAGGTCGAGGAACTGGCCGCGGGCACGGTCAAGGAGACCACCTCCTACACCTACGACCCCAACGGCCTGGCCAAGACGCTGACCAACCCCGACCAGTACTCCGCCTACGGCTACGACATCCGCGACCTGGTCGACGAGGTCTCCGTCGGAACCAGCCCCCTCGACACCGACCCCAAGGTCACCACCTTCACCTACACCCCCCGCGGCCAGAAGCTGCGCGAGACCAAGGACAACGGCAACACCGTCGACCACACCTACTTCCTCGACGGTGCGCTGAAGACCCAGGTGGAGAAGAAGGCGGGCGGCACCCTGGTCTCCTCCCACACCTACGCCTACGGCCCCAACGGCAACAAGGCGCGGGACGTGGCGAAGAAGATGAACGCCGACGACCACTCGGCGTACCTCTCCTCGACCACCGACTACACCTACGACCCGGTCGACCGGCTGGCCACGTCGGTCAAGACCGGCAACGGCGCCGGCACCGACACCTACGTCCACGACGCCAACGCCAACGTCATCAGCCAGACGGTGGGCGGCACCACCACCACCTACGCCTACGACCGCAACCGGCTGCTGAGCGCCACCGCCGGCGGCTCGACCGCCTCCTACGACTACGACCCGTTCGGCCGGCTGAGCTCGGTCACCTCCGGCGGCCAGATCATCGAGTCCAAGACCTACGACGGCTTCGACCACGTCACCGAGCACACCAAGCTCGACGACACCGGCGCGCGGAAGACCACCACCTACACCTACGACCCGCTGGACCGCACCGCCTCCAAGACCGCCGACGGCACCACCACCGACTTCGACTACCTCGGCCTGTCCGGCGAGGTACTCGACGAAGAGGTCGCCGGCCAGGTCACCAAGTCCTACCAGTACAGCCCCTGGGGCCAGCGCCTGTCCCAGACCACACACCACGCCGACGGCACGGCCGAGGACGGCTTCTACGGCTACAACGCCCACACCGACGTCGAGACCCTCACCGACGCCACCGGCGACACCCAGGCCACCTACGGCTACACCGCCTACGGATCCGACGACACCTCCGAGTTCACCGGCATCGACAAGCCCGACCCCACCGACCCCGCCAAGGAGGCGTACAACCCCTACCGGTACAACGCCAAGCGGTGGGACTCCGCCACCGGCACCTACGATATGGGCTTCCGCGACTACAGCCCCGGCCTGAACCGCTTCACCACCCGCGACCTGTACACCGGGGCGCTGGCCGACATGCACCTGGGCACCGACCCCTTCACCGCCAACCGCTACGCCTTCACCGCCGGCAACCCCGTCAGCCGCATCGAACTCGACGGCCACCGCCTCGCCGAATGCGACCAAGCCGGCTACAGCTGCACCATGAACAGCGCCGGCGGCTGGGACGTCAACGCCACGTCGACGCCTGCTGCCGATTCGACCATGGTTGAGGGGAACAGAAGCTGTGCATGGGGAAGTAATGCAACCCACTGCACGGGTGCCGAGCAGATAACCGGTGAGCACAGTTGGTTGATGGGCCTGTCTGATCAGTTCGGTTCTCAGAAGGCTCTCGATGTATGGGGCAATGCGGATGCCCTTTCGCAACTTTGGGATCTGGCAACTGGTTCGGTGGAGGAGGATCAAGCCCAGTACAAGGGTGACTTCGTGAGTGCCTATGCGGATACCATCAAAGCTGCCGCAGCACACTACAACATCCCCGCCACCCTCCTGGCAGGAGTCGCATACAACGAAATATCCGGAGATCCGCCGGTTTTTGATTTCGGAGGATATATCCTCAATGGGGACGACGCTTCCTTCGGCAACATGAGCATGCAGATAGATACTGCTGCAGAACTACTCGGGTACGATCCAGGGGAGATCAACAGTCAGCAGCGTAGAGAGGTCATCGGATCGCTTCAGGACAACGTTCAGAACATCTTCCTTGCAGCTCGATACCTATCTATCGGCCGAGACAACCTAGCCCCTGGAAAGGGTGCGTCCAGCTTTACCGATGCGGATATCCAGAATGTGGGAGCTTGGTACCAAGGAGGTCCTTACTCGGGAACCGATCCTAGCTCCAGGGCGTACGGGAGGAGAATCGTCGAGTGGCAGCCGATGCTGACGGGGCTGCTTGACTGAGGTTCAACTCTGTGGTGCACGTTGATCTGCTTCGGTGTGCGCCACTTATCCTCGGGCGAATTCATTCAAAAGGTTGTCAAGGTGAGTAAGAACGTGAATTTGGGGCTTTGGCTGCGAGGCTTGTTCGCGGCAGGTGTTTACCTTGCGGCAACGGCTTTGCTGGGTTTGTCGATATTCGCTGTCGAGGGTGAGCAGACCGGCCCAGGCGACGCTGATTCCACTGCGGGGGCCTACTTCTGCCTGGTGTTGGCAGCGGCGCTGCTTGCGCTCGTTACGTGGATGACCTGGAGGTGGAAGATCGCGCGAGTTTTCTGCCTGCTGTTGGCAGCGCTCATCGTGGTCATGTGGTTCCTGGTGTCAAGTGCCTGACCTGTTTTTCCGCCCACTGGACTCCGTCCATGACAGGCGGCGGCCTCTTGGTCTGGAAGTTTCGTCTCACAGGTTCTGGTGGGTCGATGACTGATTTGTTCGGAACCGGCGTGTTCATCGCGCATTTGCAGTGCAACGACCACGGGTGAGGCACCGGATGAAGTAGGAGCCTCTGAGTGCGTTGACTCCCCCGGAGAGCCATGGCTCTCCGGGGGAGTCTTGCCGGGACTCCGCCACCGGCACCTACGACATGGGCTTCCGGACTACGGGTATGTCAAACGTTTGGCTCTGGCCCGTAGTCGGTGGTGACGCCGAGTAGCCATCCGCGATGATCTCGTGATGGATGTCAATTTTCTTATCGGGACGGTGTTTTCCGGGCTGTCGGCACTGGTCGTCGAGGACGTTACGGAC
>NZ_JBKJFM010000165.1:0-12703 GCF_046614825.1 Streptomyces nanhaiensis | reverse complement strand
GGCTGCTGCTGCGCGGCGGAGGGGTCCTGCGGGGTGTGGTGGCCCTGCGGGGACGGCGGCGGGGGCTGCGGGGCCGGCTGACCCTGCGCGGCGTGACCCTGCGCGGCGGGGGGCGCGGGCTGGGCCGCCTGCTGCGCCGTCGGCTCGGAGCCTTCCGGCTCGATCTTCCGCAGGAGGGTCGTCGACTCGTCCCTCGGCGCCGCCTCGGGAGCGGGGGCGGGCGGGGGCGCCGGGGCCGGGGCCTGGAGGTCGTAGTCCTCCGGCGGGTTGTCGGTCGGTGTCCTGGGCGCGGCGGCGCCGTTCGCGGCGGACCGGTCGGCCGGCGGGTGCGGCACGGGGGCGTCGGCCGCGTGCTCTCCGGCGGCGCCCTCGTTCTCGGTGCTCACAGCTCTCTCCTCAGGTACACGACAGTCGCACGTCTTTCCGGGGACGGCGTGCGTATTCAGGTGTATGGCGTCAAGCTTCTCCCACCGCACGTCAGACCGGCGTAAGCGCACCCGTCCGGAAGGACGCCCGGGCCACCGCGCACGGGGCGGGGTGGCACCATAACGCGGTGAGTCCTGATCAGCCCCAGGGGTCGCCCGGATCCCGGCGCCCCATCTCAGTCGTCGCCCACCGCGGGGCCTCCGAGGACGCCCCCGAGCACACCCTGGCCGCGTACCGCAGGGCCGTCGAGGACGGCGCCGACGCGCTGGAGTGCGATGTGCGGCTCACCGCCGACGGGCACCTGGTCTGCGTCCACGACCGCCGCGTCAACCGTACCTCCAACGGCCGCGGCGCCGTCTCGTCGCTGGAGCTGGCCGAACTGGCCGAGCTGGACTTCGGCTCCTGGAAGGGCCGGCTCGGCGACGAGGAGTCGCCCGAGACCGAGAGCCGCGAGCACACCTCCGTCCTCACCCTGGAGCGGCTGCTGCGCCTGGTGGAGGAGCAGGCCGCCGCGGGGCGCCGGGTGGAGCTGGCCATCGAGACCAAGCACCCCACCCGCTGGGCGGGGCAGGTGGAGGAGGAACTGCTGCGGGTGCTGGCCCGCCACGATCCGGCCATCCCCGTGCGCGTGATGAGCTTCTCGGCGCGCTCCCTGCACCGGATACGGGCGGCGGCGCCGTGGATCCCCACCGTCTACCTGATGCAGTTCCTGCTGCCGCGCCACCGCGACGGGAGGCTGCCGCCGGGCGTGGGGATCGCCGGGCCGAGCATCCGGATCCTGCGCAACCACCCCGAGTACGTGGCGTGGGCGCACCGCGAGGGCCACCGGGTGCACGTGTGGACGGTGGACGATCCGGCCGACGTGGAGCTGTGCGCGCTGCTCGGCGTGGACGCCATCATCACCAACCGCCCCCGGCGCGTGCTGGACCAGCTCGACGGGATGTTCCGGGACTGAGCCGGGCGGGGCCGGTAGGCGCACCACGGCGCACTCGGGCCCGCCGGTGGTGAACAGGCGGTGAGGGCTGCGTCACGGTACCGGGTCAGGCGGTTTCCGCCTTCGGGCGAAAGGGCATCCATCACGTGGCGTGGGGCGAACAAGGAGGTCTCGGGGGTGGCGTTGGTGGTTGCACAGGAGGCGCCGACGTCGTCGACGATGGCCGTACCCCACGGTCCTGCGGGCGTGGGTGCGGCGAGGCGCCGGATGCGCGAGGAACTCCTCGACTCCGGTACGCCCGAAGCCGTCGTGGACGACGCGGTTCTCATTCTTTCCGAACTGCTCAGCAACGCGTACCGGCACGCCAGGCCGATCGGCGTGAGCGACTGCGTACGCGCGGCCTGGGGCCGCACCTCCGACGGAGGGGTGAGCGTCTCCGTCACCGACGGCGGGGGCCCGACCAGACCCCGGCCGTCCAACCCGTCGGTGACGGCGCGGGGCGGCAGAGGGCTGTCGATCATCACCTCACTCGCCCGCGACTGGGGCGTGCGCGACGACCGGGGCGGTCGCGGGCACGGCCACGGCCACGGCGGGGTGACGGTGTGGGCGGTGGTGGCGCCGTCCGAGAAGGACGCGTTCGCCTCCTCGATGCGCTTCGACCTGTCGGAGCTGGAGGGCCTGGAGGACTTCTGACTTAGCCGTTCCGGGTGGTCTCTCCCGCGTACGCGTGCCGCCGCGGCCCCAAGGGCTAGGCTCGCGCCGACAGCGTCCGTACGACCGGGAGACCCCACCCCATGGCCAAGAAGCGCCGACCCCAGACCAAGGCCGCCAAGCCGCAGCTCGCCGACGGTGAGATCCCCGTCGTCGGCGCCCGCGAGCCCTGCCCCTGCGGATCCGGCCGCCGCTACAAGGCCTGCCACGGGCGCGCCGCCGCGCAGGCGGTGACCGAGCTGGTGCGCCGCCCGTTCGAGGGACTGCCCGGGGAGTGCGACTGGGTGGCGCTGCGCGAGCTGGTGCCCGCCGCGACGGTGCCGCTGAAGCTGAGGGAGGGCCTGCCCGAGGACGTCCCCTCGGTGACGCTGGCCACCGTCCTGCCGATGGCCTGGCCCGCGCTGCGCCGCGACAACGGTGCCGTGCTGCTGGGCGTGCAGAACGACACCCCCTCCGGCGACATCAGCCGCGATCTGGCCGACGTGCTGCGGCGGGCCCTGACGGCGAAGCCGGGCACCCCGGTGGCCGCCGAGCGCATCCCCGCCGACGCCCCGCGCCTGCAGGACCTGCTGGACCTCGACGCGCCCTTCGTGCCCGAGGTGCACAGCGGCTTCGAGTTCTGGGTGGAGGACGCCGGCAACCAGAGCCCGGAGGTCGCCGCCTCGCTGGAGCGCGCCAACTCCGCCGCCCTGCCGACCGCCCGGCTGGAGGGGGTGGAGGCCGCGTACTGGTGCGAGACCCCGGAGAAGAACCACCTGCGCTGGGTCATGCCGCACCCGGAGGAGCGGCTGCTGGACGCGCTCGCCCGGCTGCACGCGGCGGGGGCGTCGTCGCTGGGCGAGGGCACGCGGCTGGTCGGTTCCTTCCGGGCGCACGGCCTGATGGTCCCGGTGTGGGACCTGCCGAGCGCGATGGGCGCACAGGAGTGCGAGAAGCCTGCCGCGGCCTTCGCCGAACGGCTCGCCGAGGCGCTGGAGACCACCGATCCTCTCACCGCGGAGGAGCGCCGGGCTCGCAGTGGATTCACAAATCGCCAGATCACTCTCAACTGACAGACGAATTCCGGCGAGTACGGGAAGAAAAAGGCAAGTGATTCCCGTCACAACGGGACGTACCCGCAGGTAGATCGACGGCCGGAAGAGGTCGGTGGAATTTGCGAACGGGCCGTTACTTGTTACGGTTCTTTCAGCCCGGTCGCTGGTGCATCCCCCGTCGCCAGCGACCGGGTCTTTTCATGCCCGCACTTCCGCATATGGGTTCGGCGCGTGCGGGCGGCCGCTCAACTCCCCTATTTCCACATGGGGTCGGCGTCCCGGGCGCCATCGCCGTCCCCGGCGCCTCCGGTACCGCCGGCATCCCCGGCGCCGCCGGTTTCGCCGCCGGTTTCGCTTCCGGAACGCAGCAGCAGCCCCCCACCGTCCGGTGCCGCGATCTCCGCCACCGCCGTGTACGGCGGCTCACCGGCCGAAGCCTTCCGCTCCGCGCGCCGCTGCGGGGTGTCGCACACGCCCGCCCGGTCGTCCGGGGGCAGCTCGCAGGGCGCGGTGACCGCGCGCCCGCCGGGGCCGAGCAGGCTCAGGGCGCCGTACAGCGCCTCACCCGTGGTGTTCCGGTGGTACATCCGCCCCCAGACGGCGCCGTCCCGCGTCAGGACGCAGGTCTGCGCCCGTACGCCCTGCGGGGACACGGCCCGGGGGCCGCAGACGGCGGAGGTCTCCGGCAGGTCCGCACCGGACGGGCCGGACGCTCTGGGGGAGAGGAGCCCGTGCGGGAGGGGGAGCGGGGAGCGGTCGGTCCCGGGCGCCGGCTCCGGACGCGGCTCCCCGGGGGCGGCGGCCGTGGAGGTGGAGGAGGAGGTGGCGGCGGTCGTACGCCCGTCGTCCGGACGCGGCTCGCCCGGCCCGGCGGTCGCGGCGGCGAGCGGCAGGGCCGCCGCGAGCGCGATGCCGGCGACGAGCGCGGTCACACGGAGGTCCGGGGCGCGCTGCTGCGGCTCGGGCATGGCGGTCCACCTGCAACTCGCTGGAGGGAAGGGGGTCTTCGGCAGCCCGAACATATCGGCACGGAGAAGGCGCCCGGCGGACGGAACGCCCGTTTCCCTCCAACTCCGGCGCACCGCCACCCGTAAGAGTGGACCGGACAGGGGATCGGACGGGAGCCGGAGCTGCGGGCCCCGGCCCGCAGCCCGTCGTACGGCGGTGCACCGTACGGCGGCCCGCCGCCCGTCAGTACGCCAGCCGGCTGCCCGTCTCCGGGACGGCCGCGCTCGCCCGCACCAGCACGTCCACCAGAGGTTCCATCCTCGGCAGCCACGGCACACCGCCCCCGCGCAGGGTGCCGCGGGCGCCGACGCCCAGCGCGATCGGCGGGCGCTCCCAGCGCAGTTGCCCCGCGCCGGTGCGCGACGGCGGCAGGGCGACGTAGCCGCCCCCGCTGTGGAACCGCAGCGAACTGGGCACCCAGTCCTGGGCGTGGAGCAGCTCGCCCAGCTCCTCGAGGCCGTACGGCGCGACCAGCAGCGTGCAGCGGGTCGGGCTCGCGATCACCGGGCCGGTGCGCAGCCCGAGCCGGTCGAACTCCTCCAGCGCCCGGGCGCCCGCGGCGGCCGGGAGGCTCAGCGCGCAGGGGGCGCGGCCGCCGGTGGCCAGCAGGACCGGCGCGTCGGGGCGGTTGGTCCACCACCAGCGCACCATGCGCTCGTCGGTGGTCGCCGCCGGCAGTTCGGGGTCGAAGGGGTGGGCGCCGGGCACCACGCAGTCGGGCCGGGGACAGGAGCAGCGCCCCCGCGGCTGCCCCGACTGGCGTGCGGTCAGGCGCCTGGACTCCCGCGGCGCCACACCGGGCAGCACGGGCCACCCCCACCGTGTCGCGCAGACGAGCGCCGCGTCGCGCAGCGCCCAGCGGGTCATGCGTCGCCTTCCGAGGATCTCGCGCATCAGCGCTCGTTCCTTTCCGTAACGCCATGGATCGACAAGTACATCGACAAGGACTCAGCAGGACCGAAGGCCGATCACGGTCTTCCGGTCCCTTACACCTGTACACCTGTGGATCTCGTGTGACCGCGCCCGGGCCACCGGGCAGTACGTCACCGTGTTGCTCTCCGCGGCCGTGGCCGGGGCGTTCTCGGACCGAGCGCGGAACGCGGCGCGACGGCACGCTCCGGGCGACGCCCGTGTCGTGCTCGCCCGTACCGCCGTACCGCCCGGTGGGCCTCTGCCTGCCGTGCTCCGGTCCTCTCGGCGCGTACGACGACGCGCCTCGTTCCCACTGCGTGGGACGCACGGGCCCCTCGCCGGGTTCCGGCGGAGCCCGGCCGCTGCTCGTCCGCCCGATCCCTCGTGCCGTAGGTAACCGTGTACCCACGTCAATCGTGATGACGCGCTGCCGCACCGAGGGCCAGTCGACCGCGCACCGCCCGGCACAGGGTACGTTTTCGGCCAAGGTTGTGGCCACCCCCATGACGCCTCCGGACCTTCCGGGGGCGTCCGGCGGGCCCGGCCCCGGAACCGGTCGGCGGGTACGTCCGCGGCCTGCCGGGGTGATGCTGGACACCCGTTATCAGGGCGTGTACACCTGAAGACATTGATAGCGGAGCAGCACGACATGGGGGTTTGCGATGCTATTGACGACGCCGGCCCGCACTGAGGGCAGCCGCCCATGAGCGCCCAGCAGCCGCCGAAACTGGCCGGAATCGAATCGACTTCGCCCCTTCCCCAGCACACTGTTCCGTCCGCGGCGGCCGCGCCCCACCGGCAGCCCGCCCCCTCCCCCCGGCACCCGGCCGTCGACGACCCCGCCCTCGCACGGCCCGTCGAGCGGCTCGCGGCCGTCCAGGACCGCCTCGCCGGGTGGATCTCCGACCTCACCACCCTCCACGACCTCACCGAACGCCTGGTGCGCACCGACACCCTGGAGGACGCGGTGCACGAGGCGCTGCGCGCCGGAGCCGCCCTCGTGGGCGCCCGGCGCGGGCTGATCGCCCTGGAGCCGGCCGACGGGCTCGGCCCCGACACCACCGTCGGGCTCGGCCTGGGAGCTGCGGACCTCGGCCACATCGAGACCGTCCCGCGCGACTCGGCCTCCTACGCGCGCCTCCTCGACGGCCTCCCCGGGACCGGCGACGGGAACGCCGAGAACGCCGAGAACCCCGAGAACCCCGAGAACGCTGCGGGCGCGGCGGGCGCCGGGGACGCGGGCGCCGGAGGCCCCTGGGGCCTCCGGGAGATCACCCACCCCCACATCGCCCGGGACGAGGACCTCGACCCGCGCCACCGCGAGGTCGCCGCCCGCCTCGGCTACGCCGCCAGCCACGCCGTCCAGCTGACCGCGCGGAGCACCGGGCGGGTGGGCGCCGCCGTCTGGCTGTACGACGAGCCCGCGCGGCCCACCGAGCGCCAGCGCCATCTGCTCGGCCTGTACGTGCGGCACGCCGCCGAGCACATCGCCCGCCAGGTGGACCTCGCCCGCGCCCGCTCCGCGGTGGACACCGTGCGCGAGGGGCTGCTGCCCGCCCGGCTGCCGCGGGTGCCGGGGGTGCGGCTGGCGGTACGGCACCGCACCGGGCCGCGCGGCGGCGGCGACTGGTACGACGCGCTGCCGCTGCCCGAGGGGGCGCTGGGGCTGTGCGTGGGCGGGGTCACCGGGTCCGGCCCGGACGCGCTGGCCGCGATGGGACGGCTGCGGGCCTCGATGCGGGCGTACGCGGTGATGGAGGGCGAGGACCCGGTCGCGGTCCTGTCCGACCTGGAACTGCTGCTGCGGCTGACCGAGCCGGCCCGGTCGGCGACCGCGCTGTTCGGGTACGCCGAGCGCTCCCCGTCCGCCGCGGGCGGTCCGGAGGCGGGCACCAGGGTCGTGCTGGCCGGGGCCGGTCACTGCCCGCCGCTGATCGTCGGGCCGGAGCGCACCGAGGTCGTCGAGACCGCGGTCTCCGCGCCGCTGGGCATGCTCGCCTGCTGGGAGGCGCCCAGCGTCGAGGTGGACCTGGCCCCCGGGGAAACGCTCCTGCTCTACAGCGACGGCCTGCTGCACCGCACCGGCGAGCCTCTGGACCGCGCCTTCGCCCGGCTCCGGGCCGCGGCCCTCGCCGCCGCCCCGGCCGTACGCGCCGACCCCGACGCGCTGCTGGACCACCTGCTGCGCTCGGTGCTGCCCGGCGAGCGGTGCGGTGCGGACGGCGGCGGGGGCGGCGGGGACACCCGGGATGCCGGGGCCGCGGGGGCCGCCGAGGACATCGTGCTGCTGGCCGCCCGCTTCTGAGCCCCGTCCAGGCCCCGTCCAGGCCCCGTCCAGGCCCTGTCCGGAGGTCTGTCCGGAGGTCTGTCCACAGGCCCCGGCCGCCCCGAGCAGGCCGGACCTACGATGGGAGGCGGCCCTCACCCGGCCCACACCACCACCAGGAGGAGGCAGCGACGTGGCTGACCAGCAGACGCCGGAGACCCCGGACGAGGCGGCCGTGGCCGTAGAGCCCGAGCCCGAGGGCGAGCCGATCAAGCAGCGGAAGAACGGCCTGTACCCGGGCGTCTCCGACGAGCTCGCCGAGAACATGAAGACCGGCTGGGCCGACACCGAGCTGCGCGACCTCGAACCCGTCCCGCAGGCCGCGCACACCGCCGAGCGGCGCGCGCGGCTCTCCGCCCGCTTCCCCGGCGAGCGCCTGGTGATCCCCGCGGGCAACCTCAAGACCCGCTCGAACGACACCGACTACCCCTTCCGCGCCTCCGTCGAGTACGCCTACCTCACCGGCGACCAGACCGAGGACGGCGTCCTGGTCATGGAGCCGAGGGCGGACGGCGGCCACGACAGCGTGCTGTACCTGCTGCCCCGCTCCGACCGGGAGAACGGCGAGTTCTGGCTGGACGGCCAGGGCGAGCTGTGGGTGGGCCGCCGCAACAGCCTCACCGAGGCCGCGAAGCTCTACGGCATGCCCTGCGAGGACGTGCGCACCGTCGCCGGCGTGCTGCGCGAGGCCTCCGGCGACGTGCGCGTGGTGCGCGGCCACGACGCGGGCGTCGAGGCCGCCCTCGCCGACAAGACCACCGCAGAGCGCGACGAGGCGCTGAGGGTCTTCCTCTCCGAGATGCGCCTGGTCAAGGACGACTTCGAGATCGGCGAGCTGCAGAAGGCCGTGGACTCGACCGTGCGCGGCTTCGAGGACGTCGTCCGCGTGCTGGACAGGGCGCAGGCCACCTCCGAGCGCTACATCGAGGGCACCTTCTTCCTGCGCGCCCGGGTGGAGGGCAACGACGTCGGCTACGGATCGATCTGCGCCTCCGGACCGCACGCGACCACCCTGCACTGGGTGCGCAACGACGGCCCCGTCCGCTCCGGCGACCTGCTGCTGCTGGACGCGGGCGTGGAGACCCACACCCTCTACACCGCCGACGTCACCCGCACCATGCCCGTCGACGGCCGCTTCACCGACCTCCAGCGGAAGATCTACGACGCCGTGTACGACGCGCAGGAGGCGGGCATCGCGGCGGTGAAGCCGGGCGCGAAGTACCTGGACTTCCACCAGGCCGCGCAGCGCGTGCTGGCGGAGCGGCTGGTGGAGTGGGGCCTGCTGGAGGGTCCGGTCGAGCGGGTGCTGGAGCTGGGCCTCCAGCGCCGCTGGACGCTGCACGGCACCGGCCACATGCTCGGCATGGACGTCCACGACTGCGCCGCGGCGCGCCGCGAGGCGTACGCCGAGGGCACGCTGGAGCCGGGCATGTGCCTGACGGTGGAGCCGGGCCTGTACTTCCAGGAGGACGATCTGACGGTGCCCGAGGAGTACCGGGGCATCGGCGTGCGCATCGAGGACGACATCCTCGTCACCGAGGACGGCAACCGGAACCTCTCCGCCGCGCTGCCGCGCCGCTCGGACGAGGTCGAGGCGTGGATGGCGCGCCTGCGGGGCTGACGTACGGCCGTCCCCGCCGGGCCGGTACGGGCGTACCGGCCCGGCGGGGGCCGTCGAAGCGCCGGCGAGGGCTGCGGCTCGGGTCCGGCTCGGTGCCGGCCCGGGACCGGCTCGGTGCGGCCTCGGGCGGGGTCAGCCGAAGGCGGCCTCCTTCCAGTCGGTGAGCTCGCGGGCCGCGGCGGACAGTTCCGCCTCCGAGACCTCGTCCGCGCCGGATCCGACGACGAGCGCGACGTGCACCCCGTCGCCGCCGGCGGGCTCGATCAGCAGGCGGTTCGCCGTGGCCGAGCCCTCCTCCCGGTCCACGGAGACCGGGCCCGATCCGGAGCCGGAGTCGGGCAGGCCGCGCACCGACGCCACATCGCTCACGACCAGGGTGTCCGCGGGCCGGAAGGAGGCGGGCAGGTGGAGGGCGGTCGGCGCCCCGGCCGTGTCCGGCGAGCTCCGCCAGACCAGCACCCCGAACTGCCGGCCGCCCTCCAGCAGCCCGGCGACGCCGGGCAGTCGGGACGGCGGGCGCAGCCATGCCTCCTCCCGGCCGCCGGCGTCCCCACCACCGGCGTCCCCGCCCTCCTCGGCGTAACCGGAGCGGGCCATGTCCTCGTAGGCGAAGGCGAGGGTGTCGCCGGACACGGCGGTGGGGTAGAGCCGGTCCAGGGCGCGGCGGTCGAGGCGGAGCCGCACGGTGCCGTCGTCGGCGGAGGTGACGACGGAGTGGTCCTCGTCGTTCCAGGCGTCGCCCTCGGTGAGGATCCTGTCCGGGTTCCCGTTCATCGCCTCGCGGTGCCGCCCGCTGTAGACGTCCCAGTGCCAGTGGGTGCCCGAGAGCACGTCCCCGGAGGCGGCGGGGTCCTCCCACCATCCGGCGCCCCTGGTGCCGTGGTCCATGCCCTGGTACATCGCCCGCGTCATCCACGGGCCGCGGTCGCTGCCCCAGCCCGTCATCCGGTGGCCGAACTCCGAGACGAAGGGGACCGTTGCCAGTTCGGCGGCGCGGTCCCGGATGCGGCCGGTCGCGGCGGCGTAGGTCCCGTCGCCGGCCGGGGTGGGGTCGACCGTCATACGGGCGCCGTCGTAGTAGTGGCTGTTGAAGACGTAGCGGGGGCCGAGGGGGCCGGTCCCGGTGAAGCCGCCCTGCTCCAGGAAGCCGGTGTTCCAGAACACCAGCGGCTCGGCGAACAGCGGCTTGTCCCGCCAGCCCGCCTCGTCCATCGCGGCCCGGAAGCGCTGGTGGAAGGGGAGCAGGAGGTCCTTCTCCCAGCGCGCGCCGGTGGCCCCGTCCAGCCCGCCGTCGTAGGGCTCGTTGAACGCGTCGAAGCCGGCGATCGCGCGGAAGGAGGACGGCGGCAGGACGCGGCGCAGATGGTTCATGGCGGCCTTCGCCTGGTGCAGGTAGGCGTCCTGGACGGCGACCTCGCCCGCCTCGGTGGTGATCGTGCGGTTGTGCCAGAAGTCGTACGCGGCCTGCCGCACCGCCTTGTTGGTGAGCATGTTCTGCCCCCACATCACGCACACGCCGCAGGATTCCCGGGGGTAGCCGCCGCCGTCCACGACCCACTTCGGCGCGCCGTCGCCGGTGTACCAGCTGCCCTGGTGGAACAGGTGCGAGGAGTACAGGTCCTGGTGGTAGTCGAGCAGGACGTGGAAGCCGCGGTCGGTGAACTCGCGGATCTGCGCGGCGGCCCGGTCCAGGCAGCCGGTGTCGATGCGGTCCGGCGCGGGCTGCACGCCCTCCCAGGTGATCAGGAAGCGGACGGCGTTGGCGCCGGTCAGGTCGCGCATCGCCTGTGCCGACCGGGCGGCGTCCGCGGTGCTGCGGAACGGCAGCAGGCCGTTCTCGTAGAGCTTGGTGCTGCCGGAGACGTTGAAGCCGCGCAGGGTGGTCTCGCGGCCGTGGGAGTCGCGGAAGACCCAGGTGCGCCGCCCGTCGGCGCCGGTCTTCGGCGCCACGGACAGTCCGGAGGGCGCGGCGGAGGGCTCGGCGGGGGTGTCGTCCGCGGCGGAGGTGGCGGGTCCGGGGGCGGGGGACTGTGCGGCGCGGGTGGGGGTGGTGGCGCCGGCCGCCAGCAGGCCGGCCGTCAGCAGGAGGGCCGCCGGTCCTCGCAGGGCTCGTAAGAGGCGCGTCGAGAGGGGGTTTCCCATGGTGGGTTCTCCCTTCAGCCGTGGGGGGTTTCCGGCGGTAACGGTAGTACCGCCCCGGAACGCCCGCCACGGTGCGCGGGCCCCGCCCTGCCGCGGGACAGGCCCTGCCGCGGGACAGGCCTGGACCCCTGCCGCGGGACGGGTCGCGGGATCTGCCGCGGAACCGGCCGCCGGGCCCGTCAGGACGCCCTCAGCAGCGAGTCCTCCCGCCACTTGAGGAGCTTGTCGAAGCAGACCATGGCGCCGTCCCCCGGGCGGTTGCGGAAGTCGACGTGATCGGCGAGGGCCTCGATCAGGAACAGGCCCCGGCCGTGCTCGTCGGTGTGGGCCCCGTCGCGCGCCCCCTCGCGGAACCCGTCGCGGGCCGGACCCGCGCTTCTGGCGAACAACGGCCCGAAGGCGGTCGCCGTGTCGAGGTCCGCCGCGCTGTTCGTACCGGTCCTGTCATCGGCCGTCTCGTCGGCCGTGTCAGTGATCGTGTCGGCGTTCGCGGCGCGGGGCGCGCTGCGGTACCCGTCCACGAAGCCCGGTCCGTGATCGGTCACCTCGATGCGGCACATGTCGTCATCGATGTACGCCGTCACGTGGTACTCCCCGGCACCCGCCGGCCCCCCGCTCCCGGGGCCGCCGTGCTCGACCGCGTTGGCGCAGGCCTCGGAGAGCGCGACGGACAGGTCGTAGGAGACGTCGGGGTCGACCCCCGCCGTCTCCATCGCCCCGAGCAGGAGCCGCCGGGCGAGCGGGACGCTCGCAGCCTCGCGCCGCAAGTGGAGGGACCACCAGATGCTCATGCTCAGCCTCCTGGCTGCGGCTCGACATACGCATACGTATTGCCCGGGGCGGCGGCGGTAAGCACGGCGGCGGCACGCTACCCCTCATTCGGCGGACCCGAAGAGTTCCGCAATGTACGGAAAATGTACGAGGTGATCCCCTCGTCCGGTTGTCAACCGCGTTGGGAGGGTGCCCCGTGTCGCGGCCGAAGGGGTGATGAGATGATGGCCCGGCCATGAGAGCCCCCGTCGCGCGTGCCGCCGCCGACCTGCGACTGCTGCGGGCCGCGGTGTTCGCCGCGGTCTGCGTCACGCTGTCCGCGGCCGGGCACGTGTTCGCCGCCGGGCAGGCCCTGTCGGCGTGGACGCTCCTGGCCGGCTTCGCCGCCGTACTCGCCACCGCCGTGCCGCTGGCCGGACGCGAGCGCTCGCTGCCGGGCATCGCGGCTCTGCTGGCCCTTGGGCAGGTCGTCCTGCACCTCCTCTTCTCCTGCGGCCGGGGCGGGCACGCCTCCCCGGCCCCGGCCGGCTCCGGCCGGGGTGACGGCGGGGTGCTCGCGCTGGCCGGACGGCTGCTGTGCAACGACCGGGCCGCCGCCGCCCTGAGCGAGGCCGAGGCCCGCCGCATCGTCGCCGACGCCGGGCTCTCCGGCGCCCTCCACGGCGGCCACACCGCCGCGGGCCACACCGCCGCGGCCGCCGCCGCCACGGCCGTCATCGCCCCCGTCGCGCTGATCGCGGCGCCCGCCGCGTACGCCGACGGCCACGAGACCACCTCCGTGGAGAACACGGAGAACCCCGCCACGGACGAGGCCGACG
>NZ_JBKJFM010000164.1:0-12762 GCF_046614825.1 Streptomyces nanhaiensis | reverse complement strand
CAGGGCATCAGCGCGGGGCGCGCGAGTGACGGCCGCTGCACGCCGGGCGCCACCTCTACCCCGACTTCGAGGCGCTGCGCCCCGCGCTGGCCGCCCGCGGCATCGAGGACGCCCCCCGGCTGGAGGCGGAACTGGTGCGGCGGCTGGGGCCGTACGCCCTGGGCGGCCACCGCTTCGGCGACGATCCGCGCGCCCTGCGGGTGCGGCTGTCCACCGACGTGCTGCCCGCCGGCACGACGGCCGACGGCTCCGCGGTGGCGCGGGCGTCGCTGGAGACGGCCCTGCGGGAGCTGACGGCCGGCGGTCCGGCGGCTCCTCACCCCGTGAAGTCCCCGGACGCAGATGGGAGCCCCGCATGACCGAACAGACGGAGAAGCCCGCCCAGGCCGTCCTCGACGCCCCCGCCGCCGGCTCCCCCCGGAGGCCCCCCGCCCTGCCCGCGCCCCGCCCCCTGGGCGAGCGGCGCACCTGGCCGGGCACCTTCGCCGACCGGCTCACCGAACCCCTGCCCGGCCTGCGCTCCCTGTCCCGCATAGCCAGGGAGGGCAGCACGCGCCCCGACCCCGCGACACTGGACGAGATCCCCCTGCTGCCCTGCGAACCGGCCCCCCTGCCGCCGGTCGACGCCGACACCGCGGCCGTCACCTGGGCCGGGCACGCCAGCTGGGTGGTGCGCATCGGCGGCCTCACCGTACTGACCGACCCCGTCTGGTCCCGCCGGATCCTTGGCACCCCGGCGCGGGTCACCCCGGTCGGAGTCCCCTGGGAGGACCTGCCGCGCGTCGACGCCGTGGTGATCTCGCACAACCACTACGACCACCTCGACGCCCCCACCCTCAGGCGCCTGCCGCGCGACACCCCGCTGTTCGTACCCGCCGGGCTCGGCGCCTGGTGCCGCAGGCGCCGCTTCGCCCGCGTCACCGAACTGGACTGGTGGGAGGCGGCCGAACTGCCCTCGCCGGGCGGCGGCGCCGTCCGCTTCGACTTCGTCCCCGCACACCACTGGTCCCGGCGCACCCTCACCGACACCTGCCGCTCGCTGTGGGGCGGCTGGGTGCTCACCGACCGCCACGGGCAGCGGATCCACTTCGCCGGCGACACCGGGTACGGCCACTGGTTCGGCGAGATCGGCCACCGCTACCCCGGCATCGACCTCGCCCTGCTGCCGATCGGCGCCTACGCGCCGCGCCGGATGCTCCGCCCGGTGCACACCGACCCGGAGGAGGCCGTACGCGCCTGCCTGGACCTCGGCGCCCGCCGTATGGCCCCCATGCACTGGGCCACCTTCCTGCTCTCGGCCGAGCCCCCGCTGGAGCCGCTGAGCCGGGTACGGGCCGCGTGGGCCGCGGCGGGCCGCCCGCGCGAGGACCTGTGGGACATGCCGATCGGGGCCTCCCGGATCCTGGACTGACCGGTCCGGCCCCCCGGCCCCGCACCGGCCGGCCCCCGCGCCCTACCGTGTGACCTGCACCGGGCGCAGCCGCCGCCACGCCGAGGGCACCGCGCCGACCAGCAGCGTCAGACCCACCGCCGCGGCCACGCCCTGCCACGGCTCGGGGAACAGCGAACCGCCCAGGATCCCGATCATCTGGTAGGTCGCCGTCCACACCAGGCAGGCCGGTGCGGCACCGCGCACGAACCGCCGCACCGGCACCCGCGACAGCAGGCAGGCCACCATCACCGGGATCCGCCCGGCCGGCACCAGCCGGGAGACCACCAGCACCGTCACGCCGTGCTCGTCCAGCTTCCGCCGCGCGGCCTCCAGGCGGTCCGGCTCGGCCCGCCGGCGCATCCGCTCCAGCCAGCGCGAACCGCTCCTGGAGCGGCCGCCGCGCTGCCCGAGCCAGTACAGCAGCAGATCGCCCAGGAACGCGGCCAGCGCCGCGACGGCGAACACCAGCAGCAGCGGAAGGGCCGGAGGACTGCGGTGGAACGCCACCGCCGACGCCGCGCTGACCAGCGCTCCCGTCGGCACCACCGGCACCAGCGCGCCGAACGCCACCAGCAGGAACAGCGACGGGTAGCCCACCGCGCCGGGCGCCACCTGCGCCGGTATCTCCCGCACCGCGCCGAGCAGTGCCTCCATCACCCCGCCGCCTCCAGCCGTACGCTCTCGCCGTGCCCCAGCAGGTGCACCGCCGCGGCGGGGGCCGAGCGCGCCGCCAGCCGCGCGAACTCGTCGCCGGGGGAGTGGAACTCGTGCGGCCGGACCGCGTCCAGACCGATCGGCCAGTACGTCCCGTAGTGCACCGGCACCGCCAGCGGCGCCCCCAGCAGGGCCAGAGCCTCGGCGGCCCGGCGCGCGTTCATGTGCCCGTCGCCCAGTTTCGGACCCCAGCCGCCCACGGGCAGCAGCGCCGCGTCGACCGTGCCGACCGCCTCCGCCATGGAGTCGAACAGCCCGGTGTCCCCGGCGAAGTACGTCCTGGACTCCCCCTCGACCACATAGCCCAGGGCGGGCGCCAGGTGCGGCCCGTAGGGCAGCCGCCGCCCGTCGTGCTCCGCGGGCACCGCGCGGACGGTGACGTCTCCGGCCCGCACGCGCCCGCCCACGTCCACCTCCTCGATCCGCAGCCGCCCCGCCAGCCGCCGCAGCCCCGCCACCGAGGCGAGCGCGCCGCGCGGCACCACCACACGGGTGCCGGGCGCCAGGCGGGCCAGGGAGGGCAGGTGCAGGTGGTCGGCGTGCAGATGGGAGACCACCACCAGGTCCACCCGCGCCGCCGACTCCGGCGGCGGCTGTCCGCGCCGCCTGCGCAGATGGGCCAGCCGCCGGACGAACACCGGATCGGTGAGCACCGTCACCCCGCGGTCGCGCACCGTCGCCGTGGCATGACCCCACCAGGTGATCTCCGCAGGCACCGGCCCCTCCTTCCGTCCGCTCGCCCCTTTCCCCGTACCGATCCTCTCATCCCGCCCCCGTGCTTCCGGGAGCTTCCGCCAGGAGACCGGGCACGCCCCCGGCCGGGGGAGCCACTGTGGAAAAGTGGGACGTGCCGGGCCGGGGGGCGGCGCTTTCCGGCGCCCGGCGGCGTCCGGCGGCGCCCGGCGGCGTCCGGGGTGGCCGGCGGCGGACGTGTGACGAGGACACCGGCGCGCGGACGCATGGACGTGCCCGGCGCGGAGAAGGCGGACGGCGGGGGCGCGGCCCCCGGGCCCCGGAGGAGGAAAGGCGGACGGCGTGCGGATGGCGGCCTGGCGCAGGGCGGGCGGCGCGGTGCTGCGCGTCCTGGTGGTGTGGGCGGTGAGCACCCTCACCATGCTGGTGCTGGCCGGCGTGCTCCCCGACTTCCGGCTCCAGTCCGCCGACGGCGACAGCGCCACCAGCATCGGGGTCACCGCCGCCCTCGGGGCCGGCGCCTTCGGCCTGCTCAGCGCCCTGGTGTGGCCCCTGCTGGTCAGAGCCCTGCTGCTGGTGCCCGCCCTGGTGCTGGGCCTGCTGGTGTTCTTCCTCAACGGCTCGCTGCTGCTGCTGGCGCTCGCCCTCCTGCCCGACTACCGGGGCGAGGCCGATCCGCAGACCGCCGTGGTCGTCGCCGCCGCGATGTCCGCCGCCTCCTCGGCGGCCAACACCTTCCTGGCCGTCCGCGACGACCGGGCCTACCGGCGGCGCCTGGCCCGGCTCGCCGACCGCCGCTGGCGCCGCTCGGGACGCCGGCTGACACCGGCCACCCCCGGCACCGTCTTCCTGCAGCTCGACGGGATCGGCCACGACGTACTGCGCGACGCGACCACCGCTCCGCCCGGCGGCGAGCCGCTGATGCCGGGCGTCGCCGCCATGCTCCGCGACACCCACCGCCTCGTCCCCTGGCACACCGACTGGTCCAGCCAGACAGGCGCCAGCCAGCTCGGCATCCTGCACGGCTCCAACGAGGACGTGCCCGCCTTCCGCTGGTACGAGAAGGAGACCGGCGAGGTGGTGATCACCAACCGGCCCTCCAGCGCCGCCCGGCTCCAGCGCCGCGCCGCCGAACACAGCGGCGAGCCCGGACTGCTCGCCCACGACGGCGCCAGCCGCGGCAACCTCTTCAGCGGCGGAGCCGCCCAGGCCGCCCTGGTGCTCTCCGTCTCCGCCCGGCGCGGGCGGCACAACCGGTCGCGCGCCGGGTACTTCGCGTACTTCTCCGACCCGGCCAACGCCACCCGCACGGCCGCCTCCTTCGTCGCCGAGGTGGTCCGCGAGATCGTCCAGTCCACCCGCGCCAGGCTGCGCGGGGACACCCCTCGGGTGCCGCGCGGCGGGCTCTACCCGTTCATCCGGGCCTTCGCCACCGTCGTCCAGCGGGACGTGGTGGTCGCCTCCGTCCTCGGCGACATCCTCAGCGGGCGCACCGCCGTCTACGCCGACCTCGTCGCCTACGACGAGGTGGCCCACCACTCCGGGCCCCGCGGCCGCGACACCCACCAGGTGCTGCGGCGGCTGGACCGTTCCGTCGCCCTGATCGCCAAGGTCGCAGCCCAGGCCCCCCGGCCCTACCGCCTGGTGCTCCTGTCCGACCACGGGCAGAGCCCCGGGGAGACCTTCGCCTCCCACTACGGGCTGACCCTGGAGGACCTGGTCCGCGCCGGATGCGGGCTGCCGGTCTCCCGGCGGGCCAGGCGCTCGGCCAGCGGCGCCGAGGCCCGCGCCGCCGCACGCGCCGCCCTGCACCGGCCCGAGGACGGGCACGGCGCCGAGCCCCACTGGCCCGCCCCCACCTCCGACCCGGTGGTGCTCGGCTCGGGCAACCTCGGGCTGATCTCCTTTCCCGGCATCCCCGGGAGGGCCACCCGCGAGGAGATCGACCGCCGCCACCCCGCCCTGCTGCGCACCCTCGCCAACCACCCCGGCATCGGCTTCCTGCTGGTGGACACCGAGCGCCACGGGCCGGTGGTGCTCGGCCCCGGCGACAGCGAACACCGCCTGGACACCGGCGAGATCGTCCGGGCCGACCCCCTGGAGCCCTACGGGCCGCGGGCCGCCGCACTCGTACGGCGCACCGCGCGCTTCCCGCACGCCGCCGACATCATGGTCAACTCGGCCCTGGACCGGGCCACCGGCGCCGTCCACGCCTTCGAGGAGCAGATCGGCTCCCACGGCGGCCTGGGAGGCGAGCAGTCCCGGGCGTTCCTGCTCTACCCGCGCCTGCTGTCCCCGCCGGACGCGGAGGGCGAACCGGTCGGCGCCGAGCGGATCCACCGGGTGCTGCGCGGCTGGCTGCGCGAGGCCGAGGCCGCCCAGGCGGTGACCACGCCCTTCGTTCCGGCCCGCGCGCATCTGCGCTGACCTGTCCGGCCCAGCCGTCCGGCCCGACCGTCCGGCCGAGTCCGCCGGTTCCGAGAAAAAATGTGCCAAGCGGCTGCCGGCACACCACCGACACGCCCTGGCGGGAGGAGCGCCACCAAGGCGGGCCGCACCCGCGATTACCCGGGCGGTAATCGACCCCCGCGCGGGCCGGCGGCAGGGTGGGGGCACCGGGTTCCGGCCGGCGCACTCCGGCCGGAACCCGGCCTCCGGCCCGTGCGCACGGCCGGAGCCTTCCGCACCGCGCCCGAGACGACGGAGGCCGATCCGCCATGTCCGCTACCTCGCCCGAGACCTTCGGCACCACCCGCACCACCCGCCCCGCCCGCTCCTCGCTCCCCCTGCTGCGCCGGCTCCTCGCCCTGGACGCGGCGGTCACCGCCGCCAACGCCGTCGCCTACCTGGCTCTGTCCGGCCTCCTGGGACGGCTGCTGGGAGTGGGCGACGGCCTGCTGCTGGGCGCCGGAGCCTTCCTGCTGCTGTACGGCGCGGGGGTCGGCCTCCTGGCGAGCCGCCCCGTTCCGCCCGCGCCCTGGGTGCGGGTGGTGGTGGAGGGGAACCTGCTGTGGGCGCTGGCCTGCGCCGCCGTCCTCGCGCTCGGCGTGCTGGAGCCGTCCGCCGCTGGGTGGGTGTGGATCCCGCTCCAGGCCGCGGTGGTCGCCGCCCTGGCGGTGGCCCAGAACCTGGCGCTCCGCGCGGTGCTCCGCGGCCCCGGCCGGTCATGACCGGCCCGGTCCGGGACCTGCGGGCCCCCGGACCGGGCGGCTAGCCGAGCAGCTCCGGCAGCAGGGCCGCCGTCTCCGGGTCGGCCGGGACGAAGGTCTCCATCGCCAGCTCGGAGACGGTCACGTCCATGGGCGTGTTGAAGGTGGTGATGGTGGAGAAGAACGACAGGACGTGCCCCCGGTGCCCGATCACCAGCGGCAGGGCGAAGGGGCCCGGGGCGCGGGGGCCCCCGGTGTCGCGCCGTTCGGCGCCCCCGGGGTCCGCCCCGGGCGGCGGGTAGGCGGCGACCTCCTCGTACAGCTCGCGCAGCGGCGCCGACCGCAGCGGCGCGAGCTGCCGCCGCATCTGCTCCAGCAGATGCCCGCGCCACTGGGGGAGGTTGCGGATGCGCGGGGCCAGGCCCTCGGGGTGGAGGGTCAGGCGCATGGCGTTCAGCGGGGGGCGCAGGAGGTGTCCGGCCACGCCCTCCAGCAGGGCGGCGACACCGCGGTTGGCGGCCACCACCTCGTACCGGCCGTCGACCACCAGGGCGGGGAAGGGCTCGTACGCCGTCAGCATCCGCTCCAGGCCTTCGCGCAGGGCGGCCAGCGAGGGGTCGTCCACGGGGGTCTCGGCGTAGTGCGGGGCGTGTCCGGCGGCCGTCAGCAGCGCGTTGCGCTCGCGCACGGGGACGCCGAGGTGCTCGGCCAGCCGGAGCACCATCTCCGGGCTGGGCCGGGTGCGCCCGGTCTCGACGAAGCTGATGTGCCTGGCGGAGGAGTCGGCGCGCAGGGCCAGTTCGAGCTGGCTGAGCCCGGCGCGCTCCCGCCAGTGCCGCAGCAGGGGCCCCACCCCGTTCGCCGATCTGCCCGTCCCCGTCCCCGTGCTCGTGTCGGCCGCAGTGGATCCCATGCCGCGACCCTAGGCTGGGACGGTCGTCCACGGGAAGTGAGATTTGGTGTCATGGCGCCCCGACCGCTGACCTCGCAGGAGATCGACGCCGCGCTGGCGGAGCTGCCCGGCTGGGAGTTCGAGGAGGACCGGCTGAGGAGGACCTACTCCTTCGCCGGGCACTTCCCGGCCGCGGCGATGGTGCTCCATGTCGCGCAGATCCAGGAGGAGATGAACCACCACGCGGATCTGCTGCTGGGCTATGACGCGGTGGGGGTGTCGGTGAACACCCACAGCGTGGGCGGGAGGGTGACGGAGCTGGACGTGCGCCTGGCGCGGCGGATCGAGGAGATCGCCCCGTCGCACGGCGCGCGCCCGTAGCCCGCGGCCCGTACGTGTACGGCGGGAGCCGCCGCCCGGTCGGCCGGGCGGCGGCTCCGTTCGTTCGCCGTTCGTTCGCGGTTGGTTCGCGGCTGAGGGTTACCGCTTGAGGGTGAGGCCGTAGGCCGACAGGATCTCGTTGACCGGCTGGTGGTAGGTGGTGCCGCCGGTGCGGCAGTTGCCGGAGCCGCCGGAGGTGACGCCCTGGGCCTGGTTGCCGGAGATGTAGGAGCCGCCGGAGTCGCCGGGCTCGGCGCACACGGAGGTCCGGGTCACGCCGGTGATGGTGCCCTCGGGGTAGGTGACGCTGGTGTTGTGCTGCTGGACGGTGCCGCAGTGCCAGCCGGTGGTGGAGCCGGAGCGGCAGATGGAGGCGCCGACGGCGGCCTGGGTGGAGCCCGCCACCTGGACGCTGCCGCTGGAGGTCTTCACGTACGGGGTGGCGGTCCAGTTGGAGTTGGTGGCGACCCAGGCGTAGTCGTTGCCGGGGAAGGACGAACCCTGGAAGGTGCCCTGGGCGGCCTGGTTGTAGCCGGTGGTGGAGCTGCCGGTACGGCCGCAGTGGCCGGCGGTGACGAAGCCCTGCTGGCTGCCCCTGGTGACGGCGAAGCCGACCGAGCAGCGGCCGGAGCCGTTGATGTAGTACGCGTCGCCGCCGCGCAGGTCGTACAGCGGGCGGGGCTTCTCGGCGGACTTCACCACGCGCACCAGGTCGCTGTCGGCCCCGGCGGCCTCGGCGAAGGCGCGGGCCTTCGCGGTGTCGGAGGCGTGGACGACGACGGAGTTGGTCTTCACGTCGACGTACCACACCGGCGCGGCGGTGGTGGAGCCCTTCTCGGCGGCGCGGTCCAGTCTCGCCTTGGCGGCCTCGAGTTCGGCCATGCCGTGCTCGACGACCTTCGCCCGGGCGCCGGCCTCGGTGATGGCGGGGGCCTGGGCGGGGTCGGTGGTGGCCACGGTGAGGGTGGAGGTGTCGCCGGTGGTCCAGGCGCCGGCGTAGCTGTCGGCGAGGTCCTTGGCGAGGGCGGGGGCGGTCTTCGCGGCGCGGTACTCGTTCGCCACGCGCTCGCGGGCCTGCTCGGCGGTTATGCCGAAGTCGCGCTGCATGGCCTTCAGCGCGCCGGCGGGCATCTCCTCGGCGGCGCGGAGGGCTTCGGCGGTGAGGGTGGTCTCGGCGGCGGTCTTGGCGGGGGTGTCGGTGGGGGACGACGTGACCGCGCCGGCGATGGAGGGCAGGGCGGTCAGGGCGAGTGCGGTGGCGGCGAGGGCCGCACCGGTCGCGATACCACGGCTGTGGCGCATTCGTTCTCCTCTGTTGTGGGGAAAAGAGGGTGGGGGGTGAACGGCACGCCCGTGTTTCACGAGGGTGGCGTGCGCCTGTCAAGCTAGACGTTTCGCGGTGTGCTGGTGTCGCATATCGGACACCGCGGAGAAGTGGTCACAAGAACTTCACGCATGATCACAAGCGCTGCACGAGGCCGTGGTGGCGGACTCCTGGCGGTGGACTCGCGGCGACGGGCTCATGGCGACGGACTCACGCCGGAGGAGTCGCGTCAGCGCGAAGGGCCGCCCCGCGCGCCGGGGGAGGGAGCGGCGCGCGGGGCGGCCCGGGGACGGCCGGCCCGTGAGGGCTAGCCGGTGACGAGGGTGAGGCCGTACGCCTCCAGGACAGGTTCGACCGGCTGGTAGAAGGTGGTGCCGCCGGTGGTGCAGTTGCCGGAGCCGCCGGAGGTGACGCCCTGGGCCTGGTCGCCGGTGATGTACGGGCCGCCGGAGTCGCCGGGTTCGGCGCACACGGTGGTCCGCGTCAGCCCGTGCACGTCGCCCTGCCCGTACTGGACTGTGACGTCGTGCTGCTCGATGGTGCCGCAGTGCCAGCCGGTGGTGGAGCCGGAGCGGCAGACGGACGAGCCGACCGGCGCCTGGGCGGAGCCGGCGACGGTCACGTCGGCGCCGCCGGAGCCCCTGACGTACGGGGTGGCCGTCCAGCCGTCCGCGGTGGCGACCCAGCCGTGGTCGTCGCCGGGGAAGGACGAGCCCTGGAAGACGCCCTGGGCCGAGCGGTCGTGCCCGGCGGTCGTGTCACCGGGGACGCCGCAGTGGCCGGCGGTGACGAAGCCCTGCCGGGTGCCGTCGGTGACGGCGAAGCCGACCGAGCAGCGGCTGGTGTCGTTGATGTAGTAGGCGTCGCCGCCGCGCAGTTCGGCGTACGGGCGGGGCTTCTCGGCGGACTTCACCACGCGCACCAGGTCGCTGCCGGCCCCGGCGGCCCCGGCGAAGGCGCGGGCCTTCGCGGTGTCGGAGGCGCGGACGACGACGGAGTTGGTCCTCACGTCGACGTACCACTGGGAGACGGAGGCGGGGGCGCCGTGACGGGCGGCGCGGTCCAGTCCGGCCTTGGCGGCGCCGAGTTCGGCCAGGGAATGCTCGACGACCTTCGCCCGGGCGCCGGCCTCGGTGATGGCGGGGGCCTGGGCGGGGTCGGTGGTGGCCACGGTGAGGATGGAGGTGTCGCCGGTGGTCCAGGCGCCGGCGAAGTCGCCGGCGAGGTCCTCGGCGAGGGCGGGGGCGGTCTTCGCGGCGCGGTACTCGTTCGCCACGCGCTCGCGCGCCTGCTCGGCGGTTATGCCCAGGTCGCGCTGCATGGCCCTCAGAGCACCGGCGGGTAACGCACCCGCGGGCGACCGGCCGGCGTCCTGCCCGGCGTCGCCGGCGATGACCGCGGCGGGCACCCCGGTGGGGGAGGGGGCGGCCGCTTCGGCGGCGGCGGGCAGGACGGTCAGTACCAGGGCGCCGATCGCGAGGGCCGAGCCGGCTGACGCACCACGGCTGTGCCGCATGTGGACTCCTACGTCTTGTGTGGGGGGATGGGCGCCGGGCCGCCGTCGGCCGCCCGGCGCACCTGGAGGCTGTCCACCGCGCGACACGGCGGAACCGGGTACGGGACCGCCTTCACCGAAGGGCCACAGCCTCCAGCGGACCGTCACACCGCCGTCCGCACTGCGGCCCCCGCCGTCCGGTGGGCGGGACGGCGGGGGCCGTTGGCCGGTGACCCCGTGCCGGGGCGCGGCAGGGGGCCACCGGGGCCGTGGGCGGTTCTCCGGTTCAGGAGGTCACTTCGGCATCAGCACCGTGTCGACGATGTAGACGGTGGCGTTGGCGGTCGGCACGTTGCCGCAGACGACCTTCGAGGCGTCGTTGACCGTGTAGGAGCCCTCGGAGCCGGAAACGGTCAGCTCCTTCTTCTCCAGCAGCGTCGGGTAGGAGCCGTCCTCCAGGTCCTCGGGCGTCAGCCTCTCGCCGACGACGTGGTAGGTGAGGATCTCGGTGAGTGCCTTCTCGTCCTCCAGAACGGCGTTGAGGTCCTTCTCCGGGATCTTCGCGAAGGCGTCGTCCGTGGGCGCGAACACCGTGATGTTCTCGGCGCCGTTGAGGGTGTCGACCAGGCCGGCCTTCTGCACCGCGCTCACCAGGGTGGACAGGGCGGGGTTGTTGGAGGCGGCGGTGGCGACCGGGTCGTCGGCCATGCCGTCGAAACTGCCCTCGCCGTCCTCGGGGACGGCCTGGCAGCCGGGGCCGAACGGCTTGGAGGTGTCGACCGCGGCCATGTCGTCCGACTCCTCCTGCGCCCCGTCGGCGGGCATGGACTCGGCCGGCGAGGCGGACTGCGAGTCGGCCGCGCCGTCGCCGCCGTCCTCGGAGGAGCAGGCGGTGATCGACAGCGGCAGCACCACCGCGGCGGTGACGGCGAGGGCGACGCGGCGGATGCGGCGGGTACGGGTGGCGCTCATGTGGCGTGGTTCTCCTGTCGGTTGGGATACGAGGGCCGGAAGGCCCCGATCGGACTGCTCGGTTCGGACGGCCTGCTGAGAAGGCCTGGTCGGAATCGCTGCGGCCGGGCGGCCGCGGCCGGCCTCCGCGGTGCGCGGCGGCACGGCGGGCGGGGTCAGGTCACGTCGACCACCACCGAATGCCGTCCGGTCGCACCGTCGGGCAGGGTCCCGGTGCGCTCGGCGGTCTGCACGCGTCCGCGGCGGTCGGTGGCGCGGACCTCCAGCCTGTGCGAGCCGGGCGCGGCCTCCCAGCGCCAGGTCCACTGCCGCCAGGTGTCCGCGCTGTCCTCCGCGGCCAGGCGGGCGGTGCGCCAGGGCCCGCCGTCGACGCGCACCTCGACGCGGTCGACACCGGTGTGCTGGGCCCAGGCGACGCCGCCGACGGCCACGGTCCCCGCCTTCAGGGAGGCGAAGGGCTTGGGGGTGTCGATGCGCGACTGGGTCTTGACCGGCGCCTCTGCCGCCCAGTCGCGGCGGACCCAGTAAGCGTCGTAGGCGTCGAAGGTGGTCAGTTCCAGCTCCGTCAGCCACTTGCAGGCCGAGACGTAGCCGTACAGGCCGGGCACCACCATGCGCAGGGGGAAGCCGTGGTCGAAGGGGAGCGGCTCGCCGTTCATGCCGACCGCCAGCAGTGCGTCCCGGCCGTCCATGACCGTCTCCACCGGAGTGCCCAGCGTCATGCCGTCCACCGAGCGGGACACCAACTGGTCGGCCGGCCCGCCCCGGGAGGGCGGCCTGACACCGGCCTCGCGCAGCAGCTCGGCCAGGGGCACGCCCAGCCATCGGGCGGTGCCGACGTAGGGGCCGCCGACCTGGTTGGACACGCAGGTGAGGGTGATGTCGCGTTCGACGAGCGGGCGTTCGAGCAGCTCGCGGAAGTCCAGGGTCAGCGGGCGTGTGACACCGAGGCCGTGGAGGCGCAGCCGCCAGGCGCCGGCGTCGAGGCGGGGGACGGTCAGGGCGGTGTCGACGCGGTAGAAGGCGTCGTTGGGGGTGATGAAGGGCTTCATGCCGGGCAGCCGCAGATCGGCGCCGGGCGGTACGGGAGGGGCCTTGGACGCCGGGGCGGGCAGGGCCACCGATTCACGGGAGGCGGCGGCCCGGGCGGTGTCCGAGGCGGTCAGGGCGCGGGCGAGCAGCCCCGTCCCGGCGGTGGCGGCGGCGGTGCCGGTGGCGGCGAGGACGAACCCGCGCCGGTCGAACGGCGTGCGCTCGCCGCTCGTACCGGGCTGTGGCCCGCTCTCGGGTGCGCCGCCACCGGCGGTGTGCGCGTCCCTTGCCGGCGCGAGCCGCCCGGCCAGCAGGTACAGGGCCGCAGCTCCGGCGGCGGCGCCGACCACCGAGGGCAGTGCGCCCGCACCGCCCGTGTCCGGGCGGCCGACGGCCGCCGCCGCGCCGACCGCACCGAAGAGCAGCACCCCCGCGGCCCCTGACCCGCGCCGGCGCGGGGCCGACAGCCCCAGTGCGGCGGCGGCCAGGGCCAGCAGCGCCAGGATGCCCAGCCGCAGCACCAGCTTGTCGTCCTCGCCGAAGGTGCGGACGGCGAAGTCCTTCAGCCAGGCCGGGGCGCGGTCGACGACCGCACCGCCCACCGCCGTGACCGGCCCGGCCTCCGGGCCGGTCACGGCGGCCGCCGCCAGTTCGGCGACGGCCAGGGCCAGGGCGCCG
>NZ_JBKJFM010000163.1:0-12895 GCF_046614825.1 Streptomyces nanhaiensis | reverse complement strand
GGACACCGACCGACTGCCCCCGGCCGCCGCCCGCCGGTGCGGGACGCCGACGGGCCCGCCGGTCCGGATCCACCCCGCTCCGGCGGGCCCGCCGTCCGGCGAGACGGCCCGTGGCGCCGGGGACACCGGGAACGCCCGGGACGCCGAAGCCGCCGGGGACCTTGGCGGCGGGGAAGCGCGGCACGACGGCACGGCGGCCGAGCCGCTGCCCAAGCGCGTCCGCCAGGCCAGCCTCGTCCCCGAACTGCGGAAGCCGGCCGCCCGGAGGGCCGCCGCTCCCGACGAGGACACGCTCACCCTGCGCCCGGAGCCCGCCCGTTCCGGCGCCGCCATCGGCGCCTTCCAGCGGCAGTCCCGCATCGCCAGGCAGCAGGCCGCCCCCGACGCCCCCTCCACAACCGGCGGCAGCACGCCGGGTCGGAGCCGACCCAAGACGGAAGACCGAACATGACACAGCGAACCACCGCCACCAACCAAGACCTGGACTGGCTGCTGGACGGTCTGGTCGAGCAGGTGCCGGGCACCCGGCACGCCGTCGTCCTGTCGGACGACGGGCTGGTGATCAGCCAGTCGGGCACCATCGAACGCACCGCCGCCGAGCGGCTGGCCGCCGTGGCCACCGGCCAGCAGAGCCTGGCCCGCGGCGTCGACGAGCTGTTCGACGGCGGCCCGGTGCAGCAGGTCATCGTGGAGCTGGCCAACCTGTGGCTGTTCATCACCGCGGCAGGCAAGGGCACCCACCTGGCCGTCGTCGCCTCCCAGGACGTGGACGCCGAGGTGATGGCGGTGGCCATGCACACCCTCGTCCAGCAGGTCGGCCAGAAGCTCGGCACCGAGGCCCGGTCCGACGCCCCGGCCTCCGGCGGGGGTGGACGTGGGTGAACCACTGGACGGACAGTCTGGAGTCCGACGGAGAAGAAGAGGACTCACTGGTCCGGCCGTACACCATCACCCGCGGCCGCACCGCTCCGCAGCGCGACGACCTCACCCTGATCACGGTGGTGACGACGGTCGAGCCCGAGGAGGGCCGGCCTGCCGGGCGGCGGCTGGAGCCGGAGCACCGGGCCATCGTCGAGCAGTGCCGCGAGCCGGCCGCGGTGGCGGAGATCGCCGCTGAGCTGGACCTGCCCGTGTCGGTGACGAAGATCCTGATCGGCGATCTCGTGGCGCTCGGCAGAGTGACGACCCGTCCGCCGCTGGCGGACGGGGGAAGTGGTGGACTGAACGTGGAAACTCTTCAGGCGGTGAGGGATGGGCTCCAGAGACTCTGACGGTACGACGGGCCCCCTGGCCGTCAAGATCCTCGTCGCCGGGGGCTTCGGGGTGGGCAAGACGACGATGGTGGGGGCGGTCAGCGAGGTGGCCCCCCTGCGCACCGAGGAGTACCTGACCGAGGCCAGCGTGGGAGTGGACGACATCGGCGGGGTCGCGGAGAAGACCACCACCACGGTGGCGCTCGACTTCGGCCGGATCACCGTCAACCCCGAGCTGGTGGTCTACCTCTTCGGCACCCCGGGCCAGGAGCGCTTCTGGTTCATGTGGAACGACCTGGTCAACGGCGCCCTGGGCGCGGTCGTCCTGGTCGACACCCGGCGGCTGGAGGTCAGTTTCGCCTCCATCGACTTCTTCGAGAGCCGGGGCATCCCCTTCGTGGTGGGCGTCAACTGCTTCCACGGCCGCTGCGACCGCACCGAGCAGGAGGTGCGCGACGCCCTCGACCTCGACCCGGGCGTCCCGCTGCTGCTGGGGGACGTACGGCGGCCCGAGGCCGGCCGCGATCTGCTGGTCGCCCTGATCGACCTGCTGATGGCACGGTCCGCGCCGGTCCACGAGCCGGCCGGCTGACCGGCGGCCGGGCCGCCCCTCCCCCGCCCGCCGGCGCGTTCCGGCGGGCCCTGCGCACGCGCTCCTCCCGGCGCCCCCTCCCCCGAAAGGCCTCCTGAAAGGAAGTCATGTCCCCGGCCCCTACCGTTCTCATCGTCGGAGGCGGGATCTGCGGCAACGCACTCGCCGTCCTGCTGCGCCGCGCGGGCATCGGAGTCGACCTGGTGGAGGCCTCCTCGAACTGGAGCGTCCAGGGCTCCGGCATCACCCTCCAGGGCAACGCCCTGCGGGTGCTGCGCGAGGTGGGCGTGTGGGAGGAGGTCGGCAGGGCGGGCTTCGGCTTCGACACCCTCGGGCTGATCGCCCCGGACGGCACGGTGCTGCACGTCGCCGAGGACATCCGCACCGGCGGGCCCGGGCTGCCCGCCACCTTGGGCATACGCCGTCCCGATCTCCAGCGCGTCCTGGCCGGCGCCGTACGCGCGGCCGGGGTCCGCGTCCGGCTCGGCCGCACGGTGGAGTCCCTGGAGCAGGACGGCGGCGGGGTGGACGTCCGCCTCACCGACGGCACCGCCGGCCGCTACGACCTGGTGGTCGCCGCCGACGGGCTGGGCTCCCGCATCCGCGCGCTGATCGGGATCGAGGACCGGCCCGAGCCCACCGGGATGGGCATCTGGCGTGTCACCGCGCCCCGCCCGCGGGGCGTGGAGCGCACGGATCTGGCCTACGGCGGCCCCGCCTACATCGCCGGCTACTGCCCCACCGGCGAGGACTCCCTCTACGCCTATCTGGTCGAGCCCGCGCGCGAGCGCGCCGAGCCGGCCCCCTCCTCCTACGCCGCCCGGATGCGCGAACTGGCCGCGGGCTACGGCGGCGCCTGGGAGGAGATCCGCTCCTCCATCTCGGAGGACTCCGCGGTCAACTACACCTGGTTCCACCGGCTCCTGGTCGAGGGACCGTGGCACCGCGGCCGGGTCGTGCTGGCCGGGGACGCGGCCCACGCCTGCCCACCCACCCTCGCCCAGGGCGCGGCGATGTCCCTGGAGGACGCCCTCGTCCTCGCCGAGCTGCTCACCGGCGGCGCCGGCTGGGACGAGAGGACGCTGGCCGCCTACCGGGAGCGCCGCATGCCGCGGGTGCGCATGGTCGTGGAGAACTCCGTGCGGCTGGGCGACTGGCTGATGGACGGCGTGCGGGACGCGGACGTACCCGGGCTGATCGGCCGGACCATGGCGGTGCTCGGCGAGCGCCCGTAGGGCGGGCTCCTTCGGTGTCCTCCGGGCGCTCAACGGCCCGTGCACACCCCGCCGAAGGCTCGCAGCGGTCCTTCACCACCCCCAAAATCCGTTTATCGTTCCGGCATGTTCGATTCGCGGCACATCAGGACCTTCCACGAGGTGGTCCGCACCGGTTCGTACTCGGCCGCGGCCCGGTCCCTGGGGTACACACAACCCGCGATCACCCAGCAGATGAAGGCGCTGGAGCGGGCGGTGGGCACTCCGCTGTTCCTGCGGGCCGGCCGGCGGATGCGGCTCACCGAGGCGGGCGAGGCGCTGTCCCGGCACGCCGGCGCGATCCTGGGCAGCATGGAGGCCGCCCGGCAGCAGATGGCGGCGCTGACCAGGCTGCGCGCGGGCCGGGTGCGGGTGTGCGCCTTCCCCAGCGCCGGGGCCACCCTGGTGCCGGAGGCTCTGGCGCGGCTGGCGGCCGACCATCCGGGGGTGCGGGTGGAGCTCCAGGAGAGCGAGCCTCCGGAGTCGCTGGACCGCGTGGTGCGCGGCGAGTGCGACATCACCCTGGCCTTCACCTACCCCGGGCTGCGCGAACAGGTGCCCGACGAACTGGTGGAGATCCCGCTGCTGGAGGACCAGCTCACCGTGCTGCTGCCCACCGGGCACCCGATGGCCCGGCGGCGGGCGGTCCGGCTGGCGGAACTGGCGGACGAGCGGTGGATCGCCGGGTGCCTGCGCTGCCGCACCAACTTCCTGCACGAGTGCGCCGAGCTGGGCTTCGCCCCCGACATCGTCTTCACCACCGACGACAACCTCGTGGTCCAGAGCCTGGTCGCCGAAGGGCTGGGCATCGCCATGATGCCGGGGCTGGTGCTGTCCTTCCTGGTCCACCGGAAGGTCACCGGGCGCGCCCTGGACCCGGCCGCCCGGCGGCAGGTCTCGGCGTACGTGCTCCGCGAGCATCTGCGGATACCGGCCACCGCGCTGGTGCTCCGGGAGCTGGAGGCGGTGGCGGCGAACCGCACCGGCTGCTGAGACCGGCCGCCGCACGGCCCGTCTCCCGCGTCCTTCCATAAGCAGAATCAAGGGAACGGCGAAGAAACCCTCGTTGGACGTGATGGATGGCCGGGCGCGACGCTTGCGGGCATGGCCGCTTCGCTCTCCTCCACCGCGCACCCCGCCGCCCGCCCCGACGCCCGTACCGCCGGATCGCGGACGACCGGCCGCCTCGCCGCCCTCGTCGCGGACATCCGCGAGGCCGTGGGGCGGGGCCTGCCGCCGGACCCGACCGCGTACCTGGTCGGCGAGAAGCTGGCGCCCCACCTCGGCGCCGCCGACCTGCTCACCCCCGAGCAGTGCGAGGGCGACCCCGAGCGCTACCGCCAGCACCTGCTGCACGCCGAGGCCGACGGCGGCTTCTCGGTCGTGGCCCTCGTCTGGCTGCCGGGCCAGCGCACCTCCGTGCACGACCACGTCTCCTGGTGCGTCACCGGGGTCCACGAGGGCGAGGAGCACGAGCGCCGCTACCGGCTGCTGCCCGCCGACTCCCCCGCCGGGCGGGCACGGCTGGTCGCCACCGGGGACGCGGTGAACCCGCGGGGCTCGGTGTGCGGCTTCGCGCCCCCCGGCGACATCCACCGGGTCTGGAACGGCGGCCCGGACAAGGCCGTGTCCATCCACGTCTACGGAGCCGACGTCTCCCGGCTGGGCAGCAGCGTCCGCCGGGTCTACGACCTGCCCGCCGACCACTGATGGCGCTGCTCGGGCAGCGTCCGGGGCGGCCCGCCGGGAAGCACGGCGCCGAGGACCGCGCTCCGGCCCGGCCGGCCGGGCCGGGTACGCCCCGGCGCCGGGGCGTACCCGGCCCGCTGCCCGGTATCGCCCTCGCCGCGGGCGGCACCGCACTGGCCTGGGCCGTGCACCGGCTGCTGCCGGGGGTGCCGATGCTGACCGCGGCGGTCGTGCTGGGCGTCGCCGCCGCCCACCTCCCCGCGGTGGGCCGGTTCGCCTGCGGCGCCGGCCGGCCCGGACTCTCCCTGGCCGGGAGACGGCTGATGCGCGCCGGCGTGGTGCTGCTGGGCCTGGAGCTGAGCCTGGGCGACGTGCTGGGGCTGGGCTGGGCGACCGTCGGCATGGTGCTGGCGGTGGTGGCCTCGACCTTCTTCGGCACCCTGTGGCTGGGCCGCCGGCTCGGACTGCGCGGGGACCAGCCGCTGCTGGTCGCCACCGGCTACTCGATCTGCGGCGCATCCGCGATCGGCGCGGTCGGCGAGGCGCGCGGCAGCGACGAGCGGGACACGGCCGCCTCCGTGGCGCTGGTGACCCTGTGCGGCACGCTGGCCATCGTCGTCCTGCCGCTGCTGCACCACCCCCTCGGCCTGGACGGCGCCCAGTTCGGGCGCTGGGTCGGCGCCGGTGTGCACGACGTGGGCCAGGTGGTGGCGGCCGCCCAGACCGCGGGCCCGGCGGCGCTGGGCGAGGCGGTGCTGGTGAAGCTGATGCGGGTGCTGCTGCTGGCCCCGCTGGTCGCGGCGGTGGCGGTCTCGGCGGTACGGCGCGGCCGGGACGGCGGGGACGGCCCGGCCGGGGAGCCGCGCCGCAGGCGCCCCCCGCTGGTCCCGCTGTTCGTGGCCGGATTCCTGGCGGCGGTGGCCGTACGCACCACCGGAGCCGTACCGGCCGGGGCGCTGGAGGCCGCCGCGGCGGTCCGGGAGTTCGTCCTCGCCGCCGCGCTCGTCGGCCTGGGCAGCGCCGTCCACCTGCCCTCCCTGGCGCGGACCGGTATGCGGCTGGCCGTGCTCGGGGCCTGCTCGTGGGCGGTCGTCGCCGGGGTCTCCTACGCGGGCGTACTGCTGACCACCTGACGCCCGCGGGTCCGCCCTCCGTCTTCCCCGCCGGACGCCCATGAAGGGGCGCCCGGCGGGGAAGACGGAGGATAGCGGACATCCCGACAAGGAGAGCACGAGATGGCCAACATCGAACCGAATCCCGTCAATCCGGTCAGCGATGCCTGGAACACGGTGGCCAGCTACTCCTCCTACGCGGAGGCCCAGACCGCCGTTGACCGCCTCTCCGACGAGCGCTTCCCCGTGGAGCAGATCGACATCGTCGGCTCCGACCTGCGACTGGTCGAGCACGTCACCGGGCGGATGACCAAGGGCCGGGCAGCCGCCATGGGAGCCGCCAGCGGCGCCTGGTTCGGGCTTTTCATCGGCCTGCTGGTGGGGCTGTTCACCACCGGCGGCGCCTGGCTCGGACTGATCCTCGGCGGCATCCTCATCGGCGCGCTGTGGGGGGCGATCTTCGGGTTCGTCGGGCACGCCGCGACCGGCGGGCAGCGCGACTTCTCCTCCACCCGGTCCCTGGCCGCCGCCCGCTACGACGTCATCGTGCGAGGCGGGCACGCCGAGCACGCCCGGGGCATCCTCCAGCGCGAGGGGCTGTCGGGCACGGCATGAGCACGGCATGACCGCAGCATGAGCACGGCATGACCACGGCGCGGACGCCGTACGCGGTGGCGGCGCCGCGTCCGTGAACCGGCGACACGGGGCGCGGGAGGGCGGAGGGCGGGGGGCGGAGGCTTTCCGGCCGCGGGCCGGGTGATGCGCGGCGAGCGGTGGAGCGGGGTTTCCACAAGGGTGCGGCGGCGCTACAGTGCCCTTGAATGGGAGCGCTCCCATAAGCATCGGCGGCATGTCGGACACCACCCGTTCCGCCGTCGCCGCCCCCTTCGAAGGACAGGCGTACCGTCCCCGCGCCGCCACGGACCCCACTCCCGCCGCGGTGCCTTCCAAAGGAGAGACGCATGCCCCCCACACCGCGCCCCCGCCTCCGCTCCCGCCTCGGGAGATGGCCGCTCCCGGCCGCCGCGATGGCCCTGGCCGTCTCCGCCGCGCTGGCGCCGGCGGCCCCCTCGACCGCGGCCGAGGCCCCGGCGGCGGCCTCGGCGGCAACCGCGGCGGACTGCCCGGCGGACGGCTTCTGCGAGGACTTCGAGTCGCAGACCGGCACCCTCCCCTCGGGCCGGTGGAGCGCCGGAGCGCCCAACTGCTCCGGCAGCGGCTCCGCGAGTGTGGACTCCTCGGTGGCCCGCAGTGGCGGCAGGTCCCTGCGGATCGACGGCGGCGGCGGTTACTGCAACCACGTCTTCGCCGGCACCGCGCTGGACGGCGTGGACACCTCCGCCCCCTTCTGGGTCCGCTTCCACGTGCGGCACACCACCGCGCTGCCCGCCGCACACGTCACCTTCGCGGCCCTGCGCGACTCGGCCGACAACGGCAGGGACCTGCGGATGGGCGGCCAGAACGGCGCCCTGCAGTGGAACCGCGAGTCCGACGACGCCACCCTGCCCGAGCAGAGCCCCAACGGCGTGTCGATGAGCAGGCCGCTGCCGGTGGGCATCTGGACCTGTGTGGAGTTCCGGGTCGACGGGTCCGCCGGGCACCTGGAGACCTGGGTGGACGGCACGTCCGTCCAGGGCCTGGCCGTCGACGGCACGCCCACCCACGACATCGACGGCCAGTGGCTGCGCAGGGCCGACTGGCGTCCCCGGCTCACCGATCTGAGGCTGGGCTGGGAGAGCTACGGCGGCGAGACCGACACCCTGTGGTTCGACGACGTGGCCGCCGGCGGCTCCCGCATCGGCTGCTGACCGCCTCCCGCCCCCCGTACCCCCCACGGGAGAGGCCCCGGCACGCGCCCGGCGCCCTGGGCGCCGGGCGCGTGCCGGGGACGTGGGCGGCGCCGGGGCCCCGCCGTCCGGTTCACACCTCCCCGTCGGCCCCACGGCCGCGGTCGCGGTGCAGCAGCGCCCGCTCCGCCGCCGTCCACGCCGTGGTCGTGGCCAGGTAGAGGCCGGCGGCCAGCGGTACGAACGCGGCGGTCGCCAGGGTGCCGAAGGAGAGCAGCGGCAGGATCCTCGCCAGGCCCGGCGCTCCGGGCACCTCCGCCCGGAGCGCCGCCGTGCGCGCCCGCCGGTACGTCCAGGCCGCCACGGCGGCTATCACCGCGAACAGGCACAGGTACACCAGTCCCTGCGGGCCGAACACCCCGCCGTCCGCGAGCGCGTCGGCGTAGACACCGCCCAGCGGGGCCGGTCCCAGCCGGTCCTCCGGCAGTCCGCCTGCCTCGCCGTCCGCCCGCTCCGCCGTGAACAGCCGGTACATCACGAGGAAGACGGGCAGTTGCGCCAGCATCGGCAGGCAGCCCGCCGCCGGTGAGACACCCTCACGGGTGTGCAGTTCCAGCAGGGCGCGCCGCAGCCGCTCGGGGTCCGCGCCGTGCCGCCTCCTCAGCTCGGCGGTCCGCGGGGCGAGGCGGGCCCGGGCCTTCTCCGCCCGCGCCCCGGCCCGGGCCAGTGGGTGGAGCAGTGCGCGTACGCACACGGTGGCCACCACGATCGCGGCGGCGGTCGCGAAGGTGGCGAAGAGCGGTTCGAGCGCGCCGGCCAGCAGCGCGAAGAGGTGGACGATGACGGACATGGCTGAGCCCTCCCGGGGTCTCGTCGTGCCGGAGTGGGGAGACGTCGGCGTGACGAGCCGTGCGGGCGCGGCCCCGGCGGAGGATCCGCCGCGGTTCTTCCGCGCCTACCCGGCCGTCGGGAGGGGACGGCCGGGTGCCCGGGGCCGCGGGCGGCCCGCGGCGTCGGGGTCGCGCTGCGGCAGGAAGGCGGTACGGCGCTCCCGGTCGCGCAGGGCGGTGCGGACGCGCGCGGGCGGCGCGGGCCCGGCGTGGCACGCGGTGAGGAGAGCGGCGACGGCGAGGGCGGTGCCCGCGGCGGCGGTGGCGGCCAGGGCCGCGGCGGCCTCCGCCAGACCACCGCCGTGAACGGACTGGAGGGCCGTCAGGAGTACCAGCAGTGCCCCCAGCACCGCGGGGACCAGGAGGGCGGGCGGTCCGAGGGGGATGTGCCGCCGCGGCGCACAGGGGGCGCCCGTCGGGCACGAGGACCCGCCGTACGGCATGTGCGCCTCCCCCTTCCCGCGGTCCCCTCCCCCGGCGGCCCCGCCCGCTCGCGCCGGCCGCCACCGATGCTAGCCCAGACGCCCCGAAGCGGTCCCGGGGTTCCAGGAGGGCTCCCTGCCGCTGAGTCCGACGGCGCGGTCCAGCAGTGGGGATTCGGCGGGGACCTCGACGACGGGGCCGAACACACCAGCCCTTCCGGCCTCGTCCGTCGACTGCGACAGCAGGTCGATCGACACCCGCAGGCTCGCCTCGTCGCAGTCGTACTCCTGGCCCGTGGCACGGGCGATGTCCCAGCCGTGGATGAGGAGCTCGTTCAGGGCGACACGGCCGGCCACCGCGGCCGGCAGCGTGACGCCGCCCGCCTGGGTGGTCCCCTCCCACGCCGAGGGCTCCCGCCATGCCGCGACGAGTCCGTCCAGGGCCCGGGGGACGGCGTCGCGCCAGTCGGCGGGCAGCAGCGCGGCGGAGGGCCGGGAGGCGGAGGGGTCGGTCCGGGTCGCGGGCCCCAGATCCTTGCGGGCTGCGTCCCGGAAGGCGATGCTCAGGCCGAGCACATGGTGGACCAGATCACCGACGGTGGTCGCCTCGCACGGTGTCGGCGCGGAGAGCCGCCCGTCGGCGACCCCCTCCAGCACCAGGGCCATTCGCCGGGCCGGGGGTTCCAGATCGGGCATCGCGGTCATCTCGCGTTCCTTCCTCTCACGGGTGCACCGGTTCGCGCGGCGCCGTACGGGCGCGCACGTGTGGGGACCGGCGCGGCGCGGGGAACTCATCGCCCTCGCGGCGGGTGGCGTACGTCTCCCCCGGCGCGGGGCATGACCGCCGCCGCCACGGGTAGCCGCCCGCTGGTCCGCCGCCGCCCAACGGCCGGACGCGCCCGGCGCGGGTGCCCGGATGGCGGGCGCGGCGGCGGGCGCCCGATCGGCACGTGAAACGATCTGGGCGCGGCGAACGGCCGCACCACGGGTCGCTCACGGCACCCGTGACACGAGAGGAAGGATCCGCACCATGGCGACCACCGCGACCCGGACCGAGCACCCGCCGATCTACGAGGGTCTGCTGGAGGAACTCGGGGACGTACCCACCGAGACGCGCGAGGCGGCCGAGCGAATACTGCGCGAGACCCGTGAGGTCCTGGACTGGAGAGAGCCGGGCGAGGCACAGCGCCGGCCCCAGTGACCCCGGGCCGCCCGGCCCCCGCCCCCGGGAGCGGGAGCGCCGGGCGGTGCCGTCAGGCGGTGACCGGTAGCGGCACCAGGAAGAACTCCCGGCCGTCGTGTCCGACCACGCGCACCGGGTGGGAGGGCAGCGCGCCGAAGACGGCCGCGGCCACCGCCTCCGGTGCGTCGTCGGCGGTGATCGGCGGCGCCAGGGCCGCCCGGATCGCCTCCCGGGACGTGGGCGAGGGGGCCTTGCGTCCGGCGAGCGCGGCGCACTCGTCGATCTGCTCGTCGCTCAGGTCCGGCCCGTACCCCCTGCGGCGTGCCTCGGCGGCCACCACGGTGGCCAGGGCGGCGCGGTTGTGGTCGCGGCAGACGTCCCCGGGCGTCCCCCTGGGATGGAAGTGGCGGGCGGTTCCGATCGAGATCGAGGACAACGCGGCCTCCGTGCAGAGGTGGGAGAGGAGGGGCGGGCGGGGCTCCCCGGGCGCCGGCGTTCCGGGCCCCACCCCCGTCGCATGCCGCCCGTCGTCCGCCCCGGCGGTGCTGCGGCGGGCGGCCCGGGCGCCTTCCATGGTACGGCCGCGTCCCTGCGGCTCGCGGCCCCGCAGGCGTCCGGTGGAGGGCTGGGAGGGCCCCGGTCGAGACGGGGGAGAACTCGACCGGGGCCGGTTGAGAGGCGGGTGCCGGAAGGCGGCGCCCCGGGGGAAGAGGCGCGTCGGCGTCCGTCGGCACCCGCGTCTGGTTCAACCGTAAACCACTCCGGAGTGTTCCCGCGCACCGGGCCCCTCCCGCGCTTCCGCGCAGTTTCCCCCGGCGTTCCCGGGTGACCGGACGGCGGCTGGGTAGCGGAACACCATGAGGACAAACCGCCCCATCTCTCACATACTCCGGGGGCGGCGGGCGACTCTGCTCTGGGCCGTCCTGCTCGCCCTCGCCACCGCCCTCCTCACCCCCGCGGGCGGCGCCCGCGCGGCCACCGACCTCGGCGAGGTCGCCGCCGCGCTGCGGGACGATCCCGTCTACGTCGATCCGGCCGCCTCCGACAAGCTCTCCGAGTCCGAGGCCGACCGGCTCTCCGAGCAGATCCGGGCCGGCGACGTCCCCGTATACATCGCCGTCCTGCCGGCGGACTCCTCCTACGGGGGCGACGCCGTCTTCGACCGGCTGCGCTCGGAGGTGGGGCGTCCCGGCGTGTACGCCGTGGCACTGGGCTCGCAGTTCGGCGCGGCCTCGGACGCCGGCGTGCTGGCGGGCTCGACCGCGAGCGAGCTGGCCCAGCGCAACCTGCGGGAGCACTCCGGCGAACCGGACCGGATCCTCAGCGGCTTCGTCACCGACGTGCAGTCGGCCGCGCGCACCGACGGCGGCGGCACGGGCGGTTACGGCGACCGGGACACCACAGGCGGCGGGGGCGGCGGCGTCCTGGTGGGCTTCCTGGCCGTGCTGGCGGTGTTCGCGCTCGGCGGGCTGTTCCTGACGCGGCGCTCGCGCAAGCGGCGGCAGGAGGAGGAGCGTGCCGAACTGGAGCAGGTGCGTGCGGCGGTCCAGGAGGACATCACCTCCTACGGCGAGGCCCTGGACCGGCTGGACTTCTCCCCCTCGGCCCCCGGTGTCACCCCGGAGATGCTCGACGACTACCGGCGGGCCCTGGACGCGTACGAGAAGGCCAAGGACGCCTCCGACGCGGCCCGCCGCCCCGGCGACGTGCGGGCGGTGTCCGAGGCGCTGGAGGACGGCCGGTTCGCCCTGGCCGTGCTGGACGCCCGCCGGGAGGGGCGGGAACTGCCGCAGCGGCGGCCCCCGTGCTTCTTCGACCCCCGGCACGGGCCGTCGGTGCGCGATGCGGAGTGGGCGCCCCCGGGCGGCTCGCCCCGTGAGGTGCCGGTCTGCGCGGCCGACGCCGCCCGGCTCGACGACGGCCTGGACCCGGCGGTGCGGACCGTGCCGACCGCGACCGGCGAGCGGGTGCCCTACTGGGACGCCGGCCCGGCCTACGGCCCGTGGATGGGCGGCTACTACGGCGGCTACGGCTCGATGCTGCTGCCGGGCCTGCTCTTCGGGACGGTCCTGGGCAGCAGCATGGGCGGCTACGGCTACGGGCCCGGCTGGGGCTACGGCGGCGGCGAGGACGGCGGGGACTTCGGCGGAGGCGGAGGCTTCGGCGGCGGTGACTTCGGGGGCGGTTTCGGCGGCGGGGGTGACTTCTGAAGGCCCCGCCGCCCCCTCCGCGTTCCTTCCTCGCCCCTCCTCGGGCCGGGCCCTCCGGGGCCCGGCCCGGGGCGCGTCGCACCCCCGTGCCGCGCGTCATGCCGCGCGGCGGCGGAAGAGCGTCCCGGAGACGGTGACGAGACGGTGAGGATCCCGGCGCACCGGGCCGACGCCTGCCAGGGCGCGCCGCTCCCGAGCGCTTCCCGGCCGTCACCGCGCTGCTCGCCCCGGACGTCGTGGAGCGGGACGGCGCCGGCCGCCGCAGCGCCGGGACGGGCACCGGCGGCACCCACGCGCGCGCCTGCGACGCAGTCGGCCGACGCGCCCGCCGCCGCAACCCCTCCGGCGCCACCAGCACCCTCACCTACGCCCCCCACGGCCTGACCGCCTACGAGACGGGCGAACACACCTTCCACTTCGACCGCGACGCCCTCGGCCGCGAGACCACCCGAGACATCGACGGCCGCCTGACCCTCCGCCACACCTGGGACACCCTCGGCCGCC
>NZ_JBKJFM010000162.1:0-12994 GCF_046614825.1 Streptomyces nanhaiensis | reverse complement strand
CGGCGGCGGCGCGGGCCGCCCGGCCGGGCAGCCGGGGGTCGGGCGGGGTGCGCAGGAGGACCAGCTCGTGGTAGAGCGGCGCGGTGGCGGCGACGAGCAGAGCCCGGGCGTCGGTGCCCGCCGGCGTCTCCCCGCGCCGTACCGCGCGTTGGACGACCGCCTCGCAGCGCGCGTACCGGTCGTCCCAGAAGCGCCGCAGGGCGTCGGCGGCCTCCGCGGAGCGGAACGACGCGGCGATCAGGGCGGCGGTGACGGACGGCCGTTCGGTGAGGGCGGCGTACACCTCCTGGTTCAGCGCCGTCAGATCGCCCGCCAGGTCGCCGGTGTCCCGCGGCCGCCACCCGTCGTCCCCCGCCGCGTCGAGGACGTCGGCGAGCAGGCCTCCCACGTCCCGCCACCGCCGGTAGACCGTGGTGCGGTGCACGCCCGCGCGGGCGGCCACGGCGTCGACGGTGAGCTCGTCGTAGCCGTGCTCCACCAGCTGGGCGCGGACGGCGTCGAGGACCCGTTCCCGAACGCGGGCGCTGCGGCCTCCCGGGCGGCGGGCCGCAGTGGGCGCGGTGGAGTTCGAGCCGGAGTTCCCGATTGCCTCCTCGGAGGGTGCCATGGCATCATGTTAACGCAACTGTTGTCGTGTTAAGGAGTCGCCGATGCTCTTCCGAAGCGTTCACCCGGCCCTGCGGCCCCTGTCGGCCGCACCGTCCACGAATGCTTCGGAGTGCCCGCATGCCCACGCAGATCACCGTCCGCGCCGTCACCAAGTCCTGCGGCGGGAGGATCGTCCTCGACTCGGTCACGTGCTCGCTCGCCGCCGGTGAGCGCACCGGGATCGTCGGCGAGAACGGCTCCGGCAAGACCACCCTGCTGCGCCTGCTGGCCGGCCGGGAACGCCCCGACCGGGGAGAGATCGTCCTCCACGCCGAAGGCGGCGTCGGCCACCTCGCCCAGGACGAGCGGCTGCCGGCACACCTGACCGTCCAGAACGTCCTGGACCGCGCCCTGCACGAACTGCGCGCGCTCGAGGGGCGGCTGCGCCGCCTGGAGGCCGAGATGGCCGGCGGCGACGAGTCGTGCCTGGCCGAGTACGGGGACCTGCTGACGCTCTACGAGCTGCGCGGCGGTTACGACGCCGATGCCCGGACGGAGCGCGCCCTGCACGGCCTGGGCCTGGGGCGGCTGCGCCGCGACCGCCCGGTGGGCGGCCTCTCCGGCGGCGAGCGGGTCAGGCTGCGGCTGGCCGCGGTCCTCACCGCCGCGCCCGAGGTGCTGCTGCTGGACGAGCCGACCAACCACCTCGACGACGACGCCCTGACCTGGCTGGAGGAGCATCTGCGCACACGGCTCGGCACGACCGTGGCGGTCTCGCACGACCGGGTCTTCCTCGAGCGCGTCACCACCACCCTGCTGGAGGTGGACGCCGATCGCCGCACGGTGGTGCGCCACGGCGGCGGCTACTCCGGCTATCTCGCCGAGAAGGCGGCGGCCCGGCAGCGCTGGGCCCAGGCGCATGCCGGGTGGCGGGCCGACGTCGACCGGCTCCGCGAGGCCGCCGCCACCACCGCCCGCCGGGTGGCCCCGGGCCGGGCCATGAGGGACGGCAACAAGATGGCCTACGACCGGGCGGCGGGCCGCGTGCAGCAGTCCATCGCCGGACGGGTGCGCAGCGCGGAGGAGCGGCTGCGCCGCCTGGAGGCCGCCCCGGTGCCGCCTCCGCCCGAGCCGCTGCGGTTCACCGCCGTGCCGCCTGCCGGCCGCCCGCACGGGGCGTCCCCGTCCCCGGAGGACCCGGCCCGGGACGCCCCGCGAGGTGCCGTGCTCGAAGCCGACGGCATCACCGTCACCGGCCGGCTCGGCCGCACCGGTCTGAGCGTCGCACCGGGCGAGCGGCTGCTGGTCACCGGGCCGAACGGGGCGGGCAAGTCCACCCTGCTGCACGTCCTGGCCGGCGAACTGCCGCCGGCCACCGGGAGGGTGGCCCGTCGCGGCCGGATCGGCCACCTTCCCCAGGAGCCGGCGCCCGGGCGGCCGGGCGAGAGCCTGCTGGACGCGTTCGCCCGCGGCCGGCCGGGAACGGCCGAGGAGCACGCCGAACGGCTGCTCTCCCTCGGCCTGTTCGCGCCCGACCGGCTATCCGTGCCGGTGACCGGCCTGTCCACGGGCCAGCGGCAGCGCCTCGCCCTGGCGCGGCTGGTCACCGAACCGGCCGACGTACTGCTGCTGGACGAGCCGACCAACCACCTCTCCCCCGCCCTCGTCGAGGAGCTGGAGGCCGCTCTGGCGGGCTTCGGCGGCGCACTCGTCGTCGTCAGCCACGACCGCCTGCTGCGGCGGCGGTGGCGGGGCCGGCATCTGGAACTGCGGGCGGTCCGTACGCCCGCCGCCGTCGACTGAACCCCCGCGCGGACCGGATCCGCCGCACAGGCCGCCCGCGCCACGCCCACGAGGAGATGCCTCATGCCACGCCCAGTCCGCTCCATCGACCGCATACCCGTGCCCGGGTCCGGCGCGGGTCCCTACGCCCTGACGGCCGGGCCCGACGGAGCCCTGTGGTGCACCCTGGTCCACTCCGGGGAGATCGCCCGGCTCGAGCCGGGCGGCCGGCTCGACGTCCACCGGCTCGACTCCGCTTCCTGCGGGCCCTCGGTGATCGCCCCGGGCCCCGACGGGGCGCTGTGGTTCACGCGTCTCCGGGATCACCGGATCGGGCGGATCACCGTGTCCGGGCGGACGGCCTCGTATCCCGTCCCGACCCCGGACGGCGGCCCGTTCGGCATCGTGTGCGGTCCCGACGGGGCGCTGTGGTTCACCCAGACGCGCACCGGCCGGATCGGCCGCGTCACCACCGACGGCCGGATGACGGAGTTCTCCCTGCCGGCCGCCGGCGCCTTCCCCTCCGCCATCGCCGACGGGCCCGACGGGGCACTGTGGTTCACCCTCAACCAGGCGGACGCGGTCGGCCGGATCGGCCTCGACGGGGAGGTGGTGGTCCATCCGCTCCCCACTCCGAAGGCCGCGCCGGTCGGCATCACGCGCGGCCCCGACGGCGCGCTGTGGTTCACCGAGATCGGCGCCGGGCGGATCGGCCGCATCACCACCGACGGCCGCATCGACGAGTTCCCCCTGCCCGACCCCGCCTGCCGCCCTCACGCGATCACCGCCGGGCCCGACGGCCTGTGCTGGTTCACCGAGTGGGGGGCGGGCCGGGTCGGTTCCGTCGACGGGGACGGCCGCGTCGAGGAGTACGACCTGCCGGTGGGCTCCTCGGAACCGCACGGCCTCGCCTTCGGTCCCGACGGGGTTCTGTACGTGGCTCTGGAGATCGGGGAGATCGCCCGGCTGGAGGTGTAGCCGCGCACGAGGGCGCGTCCCGGTGTGCCGGGCCGGGCGCGGGGCCGGCCCGGCACGAGGGCGCACGGAGGGCGGCGGGGACGCGTACCGCGCGTCACCGCGCCTCACACGTCGGGGACGCGCAGCTTCTTCCAGCTGGTGGGACCGGGGATGCCGTCGGCGTCCTTGCCGGTGAAGCCCAGCTTGCGCTGCCAGGCGGCGTAGGACTGCCGGTCGGCCTCGCTCCACCGGGGACCGGGTCCGACCTTGTAGCGTCCGCAGCCCTCGGCCACGAGCCGCTTGCCCATCGCCGTGACGATCGCGCTCTCGCGGCCGGTCCGGAAGAAGTCCGCTCCGGGGAAGGGCTCGTACCGCGCCGGCGGCCTGGGCGCCGGCTTGGCGGGGCCGTCCGCCTTCCTGCCCAGGCGCTTGGCGATGCGGCCCCGCATGGTGTCCATCGAGAAGCCGCGCGGATCCACCTTGCCCGGCTGCCACTCCCGGTGGCCGATCACGGACTTCTCGGTCCAGCCGTGCGCCCGGCAGACGGCGGCCGCGGCCTTCTCGATCGCCAGTTTCTGCGCCTCGGGCCACGGGTCCCTGCCGTCGCCGAGGTTGACGCACTCGAAGCCGTAGAAGTGGCGGTTGCCGTCGGTGTCGGCCTCGTTGTCGTCGGGCAGGGCGCGTTCGGCGATGACGGCTCTGAGCACGTCGCCGTCGCCCAGTCCGGCGTGGTTGGCGCGGCCGTTGCCGACCAGGTGCACCACGCCCTCCTTGTCGATGACGCCGTGGCACAGCGGGCCCGGCAGCGTCGAGTGGCCCTCGTAGCACAGCTCGACGGTGTGGTCGGTGCCTCTGGTGACGGTGTGGTGGATCATGACGCCGTTCACCGGGCCCCAGGGCCCTTTCCCGTTGCGGTTGTGCGTGCGCCAGTTGCGGTACTCGCGGACCTCCAGGCCCTCGTCCCGCAGCGCTTTGACCAGTCGTGAGGCGCTCAGGGGTGTGGCCATGCGTCACTCGCTCCTCTCGGATGTGCCCGGCGCCGTGTTCGCGTCGGGGTTCGCGCCGGGGTTCGTGCCAAGGTGTGCGCCGGAGCCGGCACCGGGGCCGGTGCCGGGATCCCCGTCCGCATGTCAGGCCTGCGTTCCGGTCGTGTCCGCCGGGCCCTCCGGCTCCCCCTGGGCGGCCAGGGCCCGCGCCTCGGCCTCCGCCTGGGCCTCGGCCGCCAGTTCCTCCTCGGTCGCCGACGGAACGGGACCGGCCAGCGGGCCGAAGGACAGCCGCAGGTCGGAGACGCCGTGCTCGCCCATCACCCAGGCGAGCGGCGCGTAGTGCACCTGGATGCCGGCCGGCGCGCGCAGCAGCGGTTTGCGGGCGGCGTTCACCGGCCACTCCACCGCCCCGGTGGCGGTACGTGCCGGGACCAGCCAGTGGTCCCCCGGCCGGTAGGCGCCGCCCGGCTCGAAGTACACCTCGACGCCGTCCTCCAGCGGCAGCCAGCGGCCCTCCTCGACCGGGACCGCCCCGCCCCTCAGCCGGCCGCGCGCGCCGCGTCCGCCGCGCCGCGGCTCCTCGCGGTGGTCCCAGCGGCGCAGGCAGGGACGCAGCTCGGGGCGCCGGCCGACGCCGCCCCCGGGCTCACCGGACAGCCTCACGCGCCGCCCCGGCAGGTCCACCTCCTCCACCCGCAGCAGCGGCAGCGGCTCGCCGCGGCTGGTGTAGGCGGTGTCCGCGAGTTCCACCCGGTCCCCGGTGTTCAGGTCGAGTCTGCCGTCGCCGCCGAGCGTGGCCAGCTCCACCCAGGTGCCGTCGAGGCCGTCGACGGGCAGGACCACCGAACCGTTCTCCCTGGACCACTTGAAGGTCGCCTCGTCCGCCGTCCCGCCCTCGTGGACCTCCACCCGGTAGAGCTGGTTCTCCGGGCCCCGGTAGCGGGCGTCGGGCCGGAGCAGGCACGGGTCCTCGTCGGCCCGTTCGGGGCGCCGGCTGCGCGCCGCCATGCGCGAGCCGGGCGCGGAGCGCTCGTCGGCCCACCGGCGGAAGGCGGTGCGCAGGGTGTCCTTGCCGGTCTCGCCGTCCTCCACTCCCAGCTCGGAGCCGGGCAGCGCCAGCACCTGCCAGACCACCTTGACCCGGGCCGCGGTGTCCGGCACGTCGGGGCCGAGCGCCACCTCGCGCAGTGCCGGGTCCTCGGCCGCGGTCACCGACCGCTCCCACACCTTCAGATAGGCCAGGTAGGGGAAGGCGGCGGGCAGCCGGTCACCGGGGCGCTCGGGGTCGCGGTGGCCGTCGGGCTGGTCCCAGTACGTCCAGTGGGCGGGTGTCGCGTCCGTTCCCCCGGCCCTGTCCCCGGCCCGGCCTCCCGTCCGGTCCCGGCCGCCGCCGTCGCGGCCGGCGTCCTCACCGTCGTGGCCTCCGTCATGGCCGCCGTCATGGCCGTCGCCGTCGTCGTCCTCGACGGCGTCGCCGGGAGCGGGCCGGGAGGCGTCGCACAGGATGCCGTCGACGTAGTAGCGGCCGCCGCCGATGGTCAGGTCGTCCAGTTCGTGGCCGCGGCTGTCGAGCCCGATGGCGAAGCCGGTGGCGCCGGCCGGTCCGCCGTGCCGCCCGATCAGGTCGGCGGCGATGGTGCGGGCCTGGTGGAGCTGGATCGCGGTCTGCTCGTTGGCGTCCGCGTCGAGCTGTACGCGGCCCTGCTGGGCGAGCACCGCCGAGTAGTGCCGCTCCGGCCGGAAGGTGATGCGGGAGAGATCAGCGTGCATGGAAGGGGTCCCCCTCGAAAGGTTTTCCGTACGTCTGCGAGGTCTGCGGATCCGGGCTGCCGGCCGGCCGGCGGTTCAGGTCACGAACAGGACCCCCGCGTCGGTGCCGGCGGGCGTGTACTCGGCGAGCCGGGCGCGCAGGCTGTCCTCGCGCTGCGGCAGGTACAGGTCGTGGAAGGCGCCCATGGAGGCGCCGTCCTCCGCGCCCCGGAGGATCTCCCGGGGGCAGTCGTCGGCCAGTTGCGCGTACGCGGGGGTCCCGTAGCGCTCGCTCGCGAACAGCGGGCGCACCAGCTCCGCCTCCCCCCGCCCCGCCGGGTGGTCCGGCACGCAGCGGTACCGGCGCGGTGTGCGCGAGCCCGGCGGCACGTACGAGTGGCGCAGGCGGCCGGTCCCGCGCCGGGCCACGTGCATCCGCCCGGTGAACACGCTGTTCTCGCCGATGGCGACGGCGTGCGCGTACACCTCCCCGATCACGGTGGTGCGGTGCGCGTACAGGACGGCGTGCGCGTGGCGGCAGTCGGGCGCGGACAGCGCCTCCCGGTCGTGGCCGGTGGCGTCCAGGACGCTGTCGCGGATGTGGATCTCCAGCGGGTCGGTGCCCACCTCGTCGCCGAGCACCTGGACGGTGCCCAGGACGCTGCGCTCGATCCGCACGCACGCGGTGGTGCGCTCCAGGACCAGGCTCGGCTCGTCCGGCGACTGCGGCTCGCACTCCGGCCGCAGCGACCAGCCCGGCACCAGGGTGCAGTGCCTGATGACGACCTCCCCGACCGGCCCGGTGACGTTCAGGCCGCGCCCGGCGACCAGCAGTCCGTCCAGGGTGATGCGCGGCGCGTCCCGGCCCGGCGCGCACTCCTCGTCCGCGCGGATGTTGAGCGCGTCCGGCCGGTTGCTGTACCAGTCCAGCAGGCGGATCACCGGACGGGTGCCCTCCGCGGCGCGCAACTGGAGCCGGTCGCCGGGGCCGAGGTCGAAGTCCAGCTGCTCCTGGTAGGCGCCGCTGTGGGTGATCTCGATGATCCCCTCGGGGCCGCAGCGCCCGGCCCGCCGGTCCTCGCGCCACCGCGCGTACGCGTCCATGATCCGCTGGTGGGCGCACCCGGGGCCGACCCGGTGGACCGTGGCGGCGTCGGGGGTGGTGCGGCCGGGGCGGGCGTACTCCCCGCCGCCGGTGTCGTCGGGGAAGGCGTGGTGGTAGTCGACCCACACGCCCCGGCGCGGGGCGGAGCGGGAGCCGAAGGCGATCCGTCCGAGCACCGGATCGACCGCGACCTGGCCGCGGCGCGGGCGGTAGCGCCAGTCGGTGAGGTCGGCGACGACGATGTCCGACGGCGGCACCGGCTCCCCGTCCCCGTCCCGCCGGATCGCGAAGGACCTGCCCGGCCCGTAGTAGTCCGCGAGCCGGTCGTTCAGCTGCCGGCGCCGGATGTACGCGGGAACGTTGTCGATCGCGGCGACGTGGGTGGCCGACGGCTCCGGCTCGGGCCGGGTCACCAGCGGGGTGTCGTTGCCGAGGATGGAGAAGGTGTAGAGGCTGCGGGCCCGGTCGACGCAGTAGGCGGGGGCGTTCGTCACCGGGTACGGCTTGAGCCGCCACACGTACAGGCCGACTCCGGCCGGGGTGTGCCCGCCGGGCGTACGGCGTGAGTCCGCGCGCCGTACGTCGGCCGAGCGCGCCGTCGTGGCGAAGGGCCCGCCCGCCAGATCCAGCGCCGCCCCGTCGCGCAGGTCGGCCAGACGGCCGCGCGAGAGCCGCCGCCGGTCGGCCGCCGCGGTGCCCGCGCCGTGGAGCCTGACCGGCTGGTGGTGGGCGACCAGCCGGGAGAACTCCACCACCCGCGCGGGCCGGTCCGCCACCGACAGCGCCAGCTCCTCCAGCAGGTGGGGGGTGCCCTTGCGGCGCCGGTTGGCGACCGTGGACGCCACGTCACGGCGCGGTGCGAGCGCGCGGGCCAGCCGCTGCCGCGAGACCTCGTCCGGGCTGCCGTCCCGCAGGCCGGTGGCCAGGACCCGCTCGTAGCCGGGCAGCGGCCGGTAGCCGACCAGATCCCCGAGGTAGGGCAGCACCCAGTCGGCTGCGGTCTCCACGAACCAGTCGTCGTGAGCCTGCTCGACACCGGTGCGCACGAGGTCGACCTGTTCGGCGATCACGGCGAGCAGGGCGCGCAGGGGCTCGTCCCGCGCCCCCTGCTTCCCGCGCCCGCCGTCCCGCAGTCTGTGCCACTGCGGCAGCAGTTCCGCGAGCCCGTCCGGCTCCCTGCTCATGGCCGTGTCCTTCCGTCGCTCGTCGGGGCCGGGGCGGTCGTACGGGTCGCGCCGGTCGTGGGGGGCGGGGCGGTTCTGCCGGTCGTGGGAGCCGTCGGGCTCATCGGGGGGCCTCCGTGAGGATCAGCGTGTCCGCCGCCACCGCGGGCGAGAACATCGCGAGCTGGGCCGGTCGGACGCCGCGGAAGACGTACACCGATCGGCCTCTGGGCAGCGGCCGGGTGTCGGTGATGTCGGGGTTGAGCCGCAGCAGTTCGGTGAGCGTGACGCCGTGGCGGGCGGCGACGGAGCCGAGCGTCTCGCCGTCCTCGGCGGTGACGGTGTGGACCTGTTCGTCGTACCGGGCGGGCCGGGCCGGCACGACCGTGCGCGGCCCGCCCGGTCCGGCGCCGGGGAGGAACGGGCCGCCGGGCAGGTCGGAGGCGGACACGCCCGAGAAGACGTCCACGTCCACGTGGTCCACACCGGGCACCGAGTGGGCCGTCGCCAGGACCTCCGACAGCCGGGCGGGCTGACCCAGCTCCCGCCCCTCGAAGCCCATCGCGCCCAGCAGCGCCTGCCTCAGCCGGGGCTCGACGACGGACCAGGAGTGGTCGGGCTCCACCGTCACCCGGGCCGCCAGGAGCAGCAGCACCAGCTCGCGCACGTCCACGCGCACCGGCAGCCGGGCGTCGCCGTGGGTGGCCAGTGCGGCGCGCAGGGCGTGCAGGGCGTCGGCGTCCGCGCCGATCGGCGCGTCGCCCGCGCCGGCGACCGTCACGTGCAGCACCTGCCGCCGCCCGTCGAACACCTCCCGCGCACTGGCCCGGCCGATGCCCGCACGGCAGCGGGTGAAGTCCTCGTAGTCCTGGACGGAGACCAGCCGGTCGAGCGCGGAGACGGCGAGCGGGATGCCGCGCCTGGTCGCCTCCGGTCCGTCGGCCTGCGCGCCGCCGGTCGCGGGCAGCGGGTTGGTGACGGCGGTGACGCCCAGCGGCCGGGAGACGGCCTGGGTGATGCGGCCGGCCGCGACGTTGGCGGCGCCTCCGGTGCCGAAGCGGTAGCGGGCGCGTACGTTCTCGTGCCCGGTGGGCAGCCGCGCGCCGTTCACACCGTCGCCGAACGTCACGGTGGTGCGGCCGTCGGCGTCGGTGCCGATGACGTACACCCGCTCCCGCGGTCCGCGTCCGGCGAGGCTGTCGACGGGGTGCCACAGCAGTCCGTCGACGCGTACCTCCAGGGCCGGCCGGGCACCCCGGGGGTTGTCCGCGGGCAGCCAGGTCAGCGGCGCGTTCCAGAGGGCGAACGTCTGGCCCGCCAGGCCCGCGTCACCGCTGCCGACGGCCTCGTCGCGGGTCTCGCCGTGCGTCGCGGGCACCACGTTGCCGTGGATGGCCAGGGTCTCGCGCCGGTAGCGGTGGGCGAGGTCGGCGGTGAGGGTGAGCACGGTGTGGACGTGGTCGCCGGGCAGTTCCGGGTCGACCCGCTGCTCGACGGCGGCGATCACCGCGAGTTCGGTGCCGCGCACCCCGGTGGTCCCGGGGATGTCGGTGCGCTCGCCGGAGAGGATCAGCGTCCGGCCGGGCCGCAATCCGTCGTACAGCTCGGCCAGTTCGATCTCGTTGCCGCCCACGTCGTCGCCCAGCGGCTCGTCGGCGGGCCGCAGCGGCTCGCCGGCCGCGTGCACGGTGGCGTCCCGGATGTGGGACAGCAGCACGTCGTGCTCGTCCAGCCAGGGGTCGGCCAGGGTCAGCTCGGTGCCCCGCCCGGTGATTCCGTAGCGTGCGTAGGAGCCGGTGCGCACGGCCGTCACGCGGGTGGTGACCAGGGAGAGCCCGCTGTCGCCGGGGATGCCGTCCGGGGCGCCCTTGCGGGGGCGTTCGATCGCGACCCAGCTGCCCGCGGTGATCCTCTCGTGCACGGTGTCCAGTGCGAGGACGTTGCGGTGGACGGCCTCGGGGACGGTGGCGATGCCGATCTCCACGGCCGTCGGCCCTCCGCCGGTCCGGTAGGCGACGGTCAGCTCGTAGTCGCCGTACGTGGCCCGCTCCGTCCTGTCCGGGGCCAGGTGCCACTGCAGCGGCGGTTCGCCGTTCCTTATGGCGACCTGCACCCGGGCGTCCGCCCCGGGCCGGGAGACGAACAGCGTCAGCTCCGGCAGCCCGCCGCTCAGTTCGGCCGTCACGCCCGGTTCCTGGGAGTCGACCGGACGCCGCCGCAGCCAGCTCAGGTCGTTGTCCTGCCCGGTGCGGGTGGACAGCCGGACCTCGCCGGGGCCGAGGGCGAAGCGGACGTCGGCGGGGAGGTTCTCGGTGCGCTGCACCGACGCGGTCGTCTCCGCGTGCACGAACTCGGCCCTGACCGGCACCTTCCCGGTCGTGTCGAACACGACCCGCGCGGTGGTCAGCGTGTTGCCCGTCAGCGGCCAGTCGGACTGCCGGATCACCCGGCCGCGCTCGTCCTGCACCGGTTTGAGCGGGGCCGTCGAGCCGAAGGGCGCGGCCGTCACCCGCATCGCCAGCAGATCGGTGAGGGGCGCGGGGGCCGGGGGCGCGGCCGGTGCGGAACGGCGCCAGGCCTCGTGGATCTCGCCGGACAGCGACGGGTCCAGCACCGCCGCCAGCCGCGCGCCGAGGCCGGAATCCGGGCCGAACAGCCGCGCCGGGTCCGCCGGTACGGAGCCGGCCGCGCCCGGGCGGCGTGCTCCCCCCGTCCCGCGGGAGCGCAGTGCGGGCAGCAGCGTGCCGAGCGCGCGGGCCGCCGCATCGCCCGGCTCCGCGCCCCCGCCCGTGTCCCCGCCCGTGTCCCCGCCGGTGACTCCGGCCGTGCTCCCGGCGGCGAACCGGTCCGCGGCGCCGTCCGGCCGCAGCGGTCCCAGCTCCGCCGCCTTCTCGCGGAGGTCGACGAGCACGGCGGCCAGCCGCTCGAACCAGGCGGCGCTCTCCTCGTGGGGCTCGGCCAGCGCCCGCGCCTCCTCCAGCCGCTCCAGTGGTTCTTCCAGCCGCCGGGCGAACGCCGCGGGGGTGTCCAGCAGATCGAGGTCCGCCCGCAGCCGGCTCAGCACCTGCTCGTCGAACTCCTCGACCAACGCGCTGCCCGTCGGCCTCGGATTGGGGCTGTCGGCGGCAGGTGTGATCCACCGCCGCAGCTCCCCGACCAGCTCGGCCAGGGTCGGGGGCGGCGACACCGGCAGGCCCAGGGCGGTGCTGTCGTCGTCCCGGTCGACGCGGATCCGCGTCACCGGCAGCAGCAGCCGCTGCCCGGAACCGGCGGAGCCGCCGGCCCCCTCGGCGTCCGCGGGGCCTTCGGAGCCGCCGCCGAAGACGAACAGCAGGCGGTCGCCCACCGAGAGGGCGTTGGCCGTGCCCGCGACGTACAGCTCCGACCGCTCCCGCAGGTCCTCGGGTGTCAGCGGGGCCGGGCGGCGCCGCCTCACCCTCAGGTCGTTCCACGACCAGCGGGCCGTCAGGTCCTCGGTCGTCTCGAACGTCCGCGCCTCCTCGCGGGAGGAGGCGGGCACGCTGTGGCTGCGCGAGCCGCGCGGGATCAGCACGGGGACGTCCTCGCGGCTGCGCGGGTCCCGGTCCACCGTGTACGCCAGATGGGTGTCGGCGGCCAGCCCGGGGCGCGGCCGGTACCCGACCAGCCGGCCCAGCCGTACCAGCGAGCGGTGGTCGTCGGCGGTGCGCAGATAGCCCTCGTCGGCGATCCGCTCGGAGTGGAAGGTCAGCAGGTCGCCCAGGACCGCCCAGGCGTCCAGCAGCGCGATCGCCGGGTCGTCGGGGGTGCGGACGGTCAGCCGGCGCAGGGCCGGGTAGGCGGGCGAGGCCAGCCGGTCGAGCATCGCGGCCAGGAAGGAGCCGTACTCGCCCACGCGGTGGTCGAGCGCGGTGCGGCCCGGCGGGTTGTGGGGGACCCGAGGTGCGCGGCGCTCGTCGTGGCGCCCGCCCCCGTCGGACGCGCGGTCGCGGGAACAGCCGCAGGGCCGGCCGCCGCGGTGGTCGCAGCTCATCGCGCACCTCCCAGCCTCAGGGCGAGGCGGCCGTTCTCGGGCCGCTCCGGGTCGTTGTCGCATCGGGCGATCTCCAGCGGGGCGAGCCGCAGCACACCGTCCTCCAGTGCCGAGTGGTCCGTCGGGTCCGGGGCGTCGGTCGAGGCGTCCGCGAACAGCCGCCGCAGCCGGGTGACGCGTACGCTCTCCACGCCCGGGACGGCCGCGGCGGCGGCCACCAGGCGGCTGAGCCGCACCGGTTCGCCGAAGCCGAGCGCGTCCGGGTGGAAGAGGCCGAGCCGGCCGCCGGGCAGCCGGCGGTTGCCGAGCACCCGGCGCAGATCGGCCAGGATCCGGCCCGTCTGGTGGCCGGGCGCCGCGCACACCTCCACCTCGATGTCGAGCGGTACCGGCCGCGCGGGCCCGACCACCAGGTCGTGGCCGATGAGGCGGTAGGCCTCCAGCGACTGCGCCACCGCGTCGAGGAGTTCCGCGGGCGCCTGCCCGGTGCCGTCGGCGTCGACCGCGACGTGCGCCTCCCGCACACTGCCCGTCCAGCGGATCTCGGCCGCCGCGCGCTGCACGCCGGGCAGGGCGGAGGCCAGTTCGGCGTAGTCCTGCGCGGTCACGGCGCGCAGCCGCACCCGTCCGGGGGCCGCCGGCGCGAACC